>NZ_LARF01000026.1:0-33182 GCF_000980385.1 Ruminococcus sp. N15.MGS-57 | reverse complement strand
ATAAGTAGAAAGCGTTTTGATACTTGCGGGCACGTACAAGCCCTGCGACTTAGTGAATACGATGAGAGATTCTGGAACAGGCTGTAGAGTACTTGTGTCAAAGCGTGGGTGTGCGTTGTGGATTTTGTGTATACACAACCTAGGGCTTAATACCCAATGTCACACCCCGAATGTAACTTGAAAATTGAATATAAATACAGCTAAAACACGAAACCTATGGCAACGCATTTGTAGGGGACGGCGCCCCCGACGTCCCACTCGGAGGTGTAATGCTGTGATTGTTGTATCTTTGATGCCAAATTATTTTCGAGGTACATTATTGTGATATTCCCCGATAATTCAATGGGTAAGAAATAGCGGGCTGTCGAGGGCGCCAGCCCCTACAATTTTTATTGATAGATTATTCCTCCGCAAAATCGCTCCGCTCTTTGCGTATCTACATTGCGCTTAGGGCTAGAAAGGCGGTGCAGATTTTATTCTCCGATATCACTTTCATCTAATATCTGACTTCTATATGCTATTTTTCATTAAATCTGCACCTTGTCGGCTTGCGCCGAATGAGGCTCTGCCTCATACTCCGCTAGGGGCTTTGCCCCTAGACCCCACAAGCCCTCCAGCGCCGGGCTTGAGCGTGCGCTTTATCTCTCGCTTCGCTCGGTGCTTTATTTTACTTTATGCTTGCAATTTACTTTGGTCTGCTATGCTCATTCCTCACTCCTCACTCCTCATTCCTCATTTCTCCCCTCCTCACTAAAAATCCGCCCCCACATCTTGCAATTTACCTCAAAATGTGCTATCATTATCTCTATAGGGGGTCTTATCCATGAAAAAACTCTTTTCCGTAATTTTTATGAACTTTTTCGGCTTCGACATGATAATTTTCTTGGTTGCAGTCGCGACTGCCCTCGTCTTTTATTTCACTAAAAAATCGGCTGATGTTCTCTACAACAAGCTTCATCTTAACATCTTCGTTCCCGACTCAGGTGCTTCCCGCCGTCAGGCTGACAGCGATATTTCGGGCATTCGTGAAACAGATATCATTTCTATGCGCAACCGCACAGGAAGCCTTTATTCTCTGTTCGTAAATCTCACAGGGATCTTCCCTCTCTTGGGTATCCTCGGCACTGTTATCTCCCTCCTCGGTATGGTGGGCGATATGACAAACGTTCAGGATAATTTCTATGGCGCTTTGACCTCCACTTTTTGGGGACTTGTTTTTGCTATAATCTTCAAATTTCTTGACGGCATAATCTCTGCAAAAATAGAGGATAACGAGAAAAATGTTCAGCTCTATCTTGAAAGAAATAACGCTGAACATTCCCAAAGCGGTGAGCAGCCATGAATGGTTTCAGGAAAAATAAGGGCATAGTCCTTGAGCTGACTTCCCTGCTCGATGTTATCATGATAATGCTTTTCTGGGTCATGACCGATGTTTCCGCATCTGCCGACAGTCAGAAAGAGGACGCAAAAGCTCAGGTGCAGGCTGTCACTCAACAGCTTGAGGAGCAGAAGCAAAAGTCCGCTGACGAGCTTGAAAAGCTCCGTAAGGATATGCAAAAGCAGATAGATGAAGCCTATAAAAAGGCTGAGAACATTAACAGCAATGCCGCAAAAAATCAGCAGGCGCTTGACGGCTACACTCAGGGTATGCTTATCTCACTTGATATGCGAAATGAAAACGGCACTGACAAGCTGTATATTTCCAGAAATGATGAGGATATTATGACCGTGACCCCTGATGAAGACATCTCAGGCAGGCTCATATCTCTTTTTGAAAAACTCGGTGCGGCAGACGGTGAAGTAATGCTTGCGGCAGTGGTCTATGACGGTGACGCTGTGCTTTATCGTAACATGAGAATAGTGGAAAACGCTGTGCAGGCTGTGTCAGACAAATACGAAAATGTTTACTTTACATACATAAACACTTCCAAATAGAAAGGACAATAAAAATGAGTATTCAGAACGATGTTGAAAAGCTCTACCGCAGTGACCTTGAAAAACAAAGACAAAAGCAGAAAAAGAAAAAGAAGAAAAAGCTTCTTGGTATCATGCTGATCGTCATTATCATTGCGGCGCTTATTCTTATAATGCAGTATCTTGGACTTGGACTAGGCGGTGGAAAAGGCGAAGGCTCAGGGGACGGCAAGGACGTAAGTGCTTCCTCCAATGAATCTTCCGTTACTACCACAACAACAGCAGTGCCAAAGGAATTTTATGACATCAAGGTTTCAGGAAGCACTTATATAATCGATGAGCGTGTGGTAGATCTTAAAAGTCTTGTTTCCACAGTGAAGCTTATGAGCGACAATGTTATCGTAAGGATAACAGACGACAACGCAACAAAGAACGCCATGGACGAGCTTAAAAAGGCTCTCACCGATGACGGCAGAGAGTTCACAGAAACAGTTCTTGACAATTCAGCTTTGGATAACAGCACAATAGATACAACATCTGAAGCCGTAAGATAAAAACTGCAGGGGCGAACATCCTTCGCCCGTTTTCTGCATAATTTTAAAGGATACAGATATAAAATATAATTGGGGACGGTCAAGCCGTCCTCTTTTCAGAAACAGAGGTAATATCATGCTTGGACTTACTTTAGAGGGCGGAGCCAGCAGAACGGTCTATTCCTGCGGAATAATGGACGCTTTGCTGGAGGATAAAATAATAGCCGATTATGTTATAGGCGTTTCGGCAGGAGCAGCTTTCGGCGTTTCTTACTGCTCAGGTCAGATAGGAAGAAATCTCCGCCTTGCAACTGAGTTTATGGGAACAAAGAAATACATGGGTGCAAGACATCTTATTGACCCGAAAAACCGATGCTACTATAACCTTGATTATGCCTACAATGTTGTGCCTAATGTTGAGCTTCCCTTTGATTATGAAGCCTACAGAAACTTCAAGGGCAGATTTTGTGCAGTTGTTACAAACGTAAAAAACGGCAAGGCTGAGTACATGGACGTGCCAAAAGATGACACCCACTGGAATTTGCTTAGAGCCACCTGTGCGCTTCCTCTGCTTTTCCCTGAGATAGAGATAAACGGAGAAAAATATATGGACGGCGGTATATCAGATTCAATACCATATTTGCAGGCAATAAAAGCAGGCTGTGACAAAAATATCGTTGTGCTGACACGACCAAAGGGCTATGTTAAGACCCAGGAGCCTGCCACAAAGCTTGCCATAAAATATTATCACAAGCACCCTGAGTTTGCCGAAGCCCTTGCCACAAGAGCCGAGAGATACAACAAATGTATCGCAGAGCTTATGGAGCTTAAAGCCGAGGGGAAAGTCTTTGTTTTCACACCAAAAACCACCTTCGGAGTAGGCAGGACTGAGGGCGACCCTGTAAAGCTGAGAAGGCTCTACGATTACGGCTACAACCACGCAAAATGGGCAATGGACGATCTGAAAAAATATCTTTGCAAGTAGGAATGAGGTAATAAAATGTCATACAAGCTGCCGCTTTTTGCTGCCGCCGCATTTCTGGGCGGTTATATGCTTATTTCAAACAGACAGCTAAGGGTGAACGAATACGAACTGAAGGTATCAAAGCTCCCTGAAAGCTTTGCAGGCAAAAAGATACTTCTTCTTGCAGATCTTCACAAGAAGCGTTACGGGGATAATTTCAACAATCTTGTGAATTCCTGTATTGCCGCCGAGCCTGACTTTATTTTCTTTGCAGGTGATCTTTACAGCCGTGATGAAACGGACATGATACCGAAGCTTGCCCTTATGAAAAGGCTAAAACATATTGCACCGACCTATTATATTTTCGGTAACCATGAAACTGACAACATGGACAATGCCGAAGCCCTTGCTTTGAAGCTCACCGAATGTGGAGTACACATTCTGAGAAACAACATGGAGCAGATAAAAATAGGCGAGGATCACATCAATATATACGGCACTCAGCTTCCCCAAAGATTTTACCGCAACGAAGATTTTTCACATCACGACCTGCCGCAGCTTACAAAGGACGAGCTTACAAAACTTTTAGGCGAGCCTGACAGGAGCGAATGTAACTTTTTGCTTTCGCACACGCCGCTGGCTTTCCGTGCTTATGCGGACTGGGGAGCAGATGTGACGTTTTCGGGTCACTGTCATGGGGGAGTTATAAGATTGCCTTTTATTGGCGGAATACTTTCTCCCGAACGGAAATTCTTTCCACGATACACAAAAGGTATTTACGAACTTGACGCTGAACAGGGCTTGGCAAAGCTTGCTGTTACGGCAGGGCTTGGTAAATTCAGGCTGAATAATCCCTCGGAAATAATGATTTGCACACTTGAAAGGCAGGAATAAATATGTATCAGAAACAATTTGCAGAATATTTTGACAAGCACATGGAGGAGATACTTCGTGACCTAGACGAAATTATTTCTATCGAAAGCGTTGGTGACATAAACGCCCCTGTTAAGCCATTTGGCGAGGGTTCTCGCAAGGCTCTTGACTGGGGAAAGGCTTATCTTGAAAAGCTCGGCATGACAACAAAGGACTTTGACGGCTATGCTGTTCACGGTGATTTTTACCAAAACGGGGAATGTAAGCTTGCTGTGCTTTCACATCTTGACACTGTTCCCGCAGGCGAGGGCTGGAGCTATCCGCCTTTTAAGCTGACTAAAGCTGACGGAAAGCTTTTCGGCAGAGGAACAATTGACGACAAAGGTCCGAGCGTTGCGGTGCTGTGGGCTGTAAAGGCTATCAAAGAGCTTAACATTCCTATAAAAAAGAACTTCCGTGTTATTTTCGGTGGCAATGAAGAGGGCGGCTGTGAGGACATGGAATATTATGAAAGCAAACAGCCTTTCCCTGAAATGGTGTTCACACCCGACGGCTCTTTTCCTGTGCTCAACTGCGAAAAGGGCATGGTGCATCTTACATTCTCTGCTGAATTTTCAGACGATAAGATAGCTGAGATAAAGGGCGGAAGCGTTATAAATGCTATCCCGGACAAGTGCATTGTGAAGTTTGCTGACGACAGTGAGAAGGTCATCAGAGGAAAATCGTCACACGGGTCAAGACCTGAAAACGGCGACAATGCGGTGACAAAATTTGTGGCAGAATACAAAAATGAAAATGCTCTCCTTGGTGGGTTGGCTGAGCTTTTCCCACACGGAGAATGCAACGGAAAGTCCTGCGGTCTTGGTTTTTCAGACGATGTATCAGGCGAGATGACCTGTGCGCTGACTATCCTTAAAACTGAGGGTGGCAGGCTTCATGGCGGTATCGACATGCGCTTCCCTATTGACAAGACGCTTGCTGAGATAAGCGGTATCATAACTTCGGCACTGGAGAGCAAGGGCTTCAAGGTGGACGAGCTTGACGGCATGGAGCCGCATTATGTGGACGAAAACAGTGAGTTCGTTCAGACATTGTTAAGGGTATACGAAAAGGTCAAGGGCGAAAAGGGAAAATGTATCGCTGAGGGCGGAATAACCTACGTTCACAACACAAAGGGCGGTGTTGCGTTCGGTGCGGAATTTCCTGAGGAAAACAACAATATGCACGGAGCTGACGAGCATATTTCCATGGAAACTTTCAAAATAAATCTGAATATGTACGCTAATGCTATTGCAGAGCTTTGCGGTGAATAATTGGGTGTGCATGGCTCTTGACAAAGTGTGATTTTAGTGGTATACTTTATTACATAAAAGCTTAAAAGCGTAAAAGCAAAGGGAGCATGACGGACAATGAAGATTTGTATAGTTGGACTTGGACTTATAGGCGGTTCGCTTGCCAAGGCAATAAAAAAGAACACTCATGAGAGCTGTTTCGGTATAGATATTGACAGGGGAACGATAGCAGGAGCGCTGGCTCAGGAGGCTATCGACGGTGAAATGACCATTGACGACCTTGCAGGCTGTGACGTTGTTATTGTGGGACTTCACCCTGAGGCTACCATAAAATTTATCACGGAGAATGCAGGTAAGTTCAAGAAGGGCGGTATCGTTCTTGACACTTGTGGAGTAAAGGGCGAGATAGTCAGAGCTGTAGAGGGCGTTTGCATTGAGAACGGCGTAAACTTCCTCGGCTGTCACCCTATGGCTGGACGTGAATTTTCGGGTTTTGCATACTCGGTGGACAATCTTTTTGAGAAAGCAAGCTTTATAATGACGCCTACTGACAGAACGCCTATGAGGGTGGTGCAGGAGATATCAAGGCTTGCATACAACATAGGTTTTGCAAAGGTCGTTGTATCAAACGTTGAGGAGCATGACAGCGTTATTGCGTTCACTTCTCAGCTTGCACACGTTGTTTCTAGCTCCTATGTAAAAAGTCCCAGCCTTTTAAAGCAGGCAGGCTTTTCGGCAGGTTCATTCAAAGACCTTACGAGAGTGGCTAAACTCAACGAAGATATGTGGACGGAGCTTTTCCTTATGAACCGTGGTCCACTGGTGGACGAGATAGAGCATATAATCGCAAGATTAACGGAGTATCGTGATGCTATTGCAAATAATGACGCTCAAAGGTTGCATGACCTGCTTAAAGAGGGTCGAGAGCTTAAGGAATTGTCTAATAATAGCTAAACAAGAAAATAAAGCGGTGTCAGAGTTCAATTCTCTGCACCGCTTTTTGTTTATTCTTCTGTGTCTGTATCGTCGTCTGTATTATCAGTTTCTTCCTGCTCTTCATTTTCGTCAGGTTCGTCAGGCTCGGACAAATTGGTATCATCGCTTTCGTCTGTATCGTGGATATCTTTATCATTATCCTTGTTGGCTGACTTATTGTCGCCTACTGTTTTGTTTTTCACTATCATAAGATATTCAGCGGCAATAAGAGCTACGCACAAAACGCAGACCACGCCAATAATAATGCCCATTGATGAACCGCTCTTTTCTTCCGACACCGGACTTGCGGCTTTTGAGGTCGCTTCTGCTTCTGAGCTTTCAAGCTTCACGGCTTCAGGTTCTTTTATCACTATTTTAAAATGCCCTACTGAGCCGTCCTTATAAACAATATCTATCTTTGTTTCGCCTGTGCTGAGGGTCTGGAACTTGCCGTCCTCGAATATAAGCACTTCGCCGTTGGCTACTGTTACGCTGTCAACATCTGTAAGTCCTATATCCTCAGGAGCGATAGGGTACTTGGAATAGTCAACGTCTATTTCGATATAATCGCTGTCGTCCTGCTGAACGTCTGCAGCGTCCTGATACTTGACGATACCATTCTCTACCTGATTTGATATGGCATTGAGGTTTTCGTCATCAAGGGAATTTACTGTGAGATAAAGCACTGTTGAGGTGAGCTTTTCGTCTGCGACTTTGAAATGGAGGGTCGCATAATCACCGTCAAAGTCTGTGCCGTCTGCGTTCACATAGTTATATACAAACTTACCTGCAAAGGCATTGTCAACTGCCATGCCACCTGCTTTATCATTGGTTTCGCACTTTTCAAACTCTACAAGACTATCGTCATAGCCCACGGAGATAGAGGCATTTGAGATAAGGTGGTCGCACTGGATATTTATTTTCGCTGTGAACTTTTTATCCTTTACCTCGCTGACCACAAGCTTTACAACTGTCGGCGTAGAAGTCGGAGTGTCCGGAACATAGGAATAAGATGTGGTAGTTCCCCATGTGGTGGTTTCCCATGTCTGAGCTGTGGTAGTTGTAGTCGTTTCAGTGTCCTCCCACTGAGGCTGAGCGGTAGTGGTTGTTTCCGGTACAGGATCTGTGGCTGGCACATCGGTTGTCACAGGCGTTTCGGGATCAGCGAAACACACTGAGGTCATTGCCATGACCGCTGCAAAAAATCCCACTGTTACTTTTTTGAAATCCATTATTTACTCTCCTGATATTGTTTTTGACGTAAACAAGGGCTGCCGCCATAAAGACCGCAGCCCATGATTTTCCTTTTTATTAGTCCTCAATAAGAGTTACTTTCTTCATGACCTGATCTACAAGCGGCTTATCGTTGAAATTTACGTCAACTGCTGCGATCTCGTCAACAACGTCCATACCCTCGACTACCTTGCCGAATGCTGCATACTGTCCGTCAAGATGAGTAGCGTCCTGGTGCATGATAAAGAACTGTGAGCTTGCTGAATTTGGCATTGCTGAACGTGCCATTGAGATAACGCCTCTTGTATGCTTGAGGTCGTTACGAACACCATTGGCAAGGAACTCGCCCTTTATCTTCTCTTTTGCACCGCCCATGCCTGTTCCCGTCGGGTCGCCGCCCTGTATCATAAAGCCTGAGATAACTCTATGGAATATCAGTCCGTCATAAAAGCCCTCTTTAACAAGCTTCTCAAAATTTGCAACTGTGATAGGCGCAACGTCAGGATAAAGCTCAATCTTGATATTCTTTCCGTTTGCCATTTCTATATTTACCATGTTAATACTCTCCTTATTATCTGTTAATACAAAATTTACTTGGATTTTGGCAGCTCGCCACGTTTATTTTTCTCCATAAGATCATTGAAATACAATGTGACAGGAGTTGGAACTTTCTTGAAAAGTCCCTTTTTCTCAACCTCGTCACAAACGATATAGTCTCTTTCACCGTCATTATTTACGCAATAGAGCCTGTCTGTTTTATAGAAGCCGCCGTTGCCGTCATCTCTGTTCTTATCAAAACAGCCGAAGATATCCTTTGCCATAAGCTCGCAAAGTCTGAGTATCTTCTCATAGTTGGTATGCTCGCTCCACTTTTCAAGCTCTTCATGGAAAAACTGCTGGACAGGAACGTCATTGACTTCCATTTTTCTTATTATTCTCGCAAGGCATATAGAAGCGTCCTGATCGGTCAGCTTATCAAGTCTTGCATTCTTATAATCAAGTATATACTCATTTAATGTAGCATAAAGCAACTTATCATACTGAAACGGCTTGCCTTTGCCTGAAAACTTTATGATAGGGTTATCGGTATTGATCTTCAATTTTATCTCTCCAATTCAATTTATTCTGGCAATACCCCTAATGACTGCCTTTACCCCGATCATCTGCCATATTTTTCGTTAAATTCTTTCACCTTCTGCGCCAAAAACTCTTCTGATACTGAGCCGATAGCGTCGTCGTCCTCGCTGTGGTCAACAGAGCCAAGACCCTCCACAAGAGCCTCATCGACGGATATTCCCTTTATATCCTTATACTCTGCATAGTCCTCAGGCTTTTTTGCATAAGGAAGCTCAGCCACCTTTGCGGCTGTGGTCTCTGCACTTATGGCTTCGATATTGCCTGTATCACGCTTCTCCTGAGCCACTTTCTCGTCATGTATCCTATATATCTCCTCAAGCTTTGAGTCGATACCCTCAACGGACGCCACGCTTATATCCTCCTTATGAGAAGCTACAAATCTTGCGTGTTCCTCCTCATAAAGCTTTTCATACTCGCTCTGGGCATCGGTTATCTCAGCCTGTCCTACCGGGTTCACGTCGTAGTCGGCATAGGTCTTTACGGGATCGTTTTTCTTTTCAGCCAGCTCTTTTTCAAGCTGCTCCATCTTGCTGCGGATAGTTTCCGGCTCTATGGTATCGGTTATCTTCTCGGCGTGTACCTTATCGCTGCTGGACTCCTTCACAAAAGCCGTATCTCCGCCTGCTCTCTTCACAGGTGTGTTCCATATATCATCAGCATTTATCTGCTGCTTTTTAGGCTGTGTCGATGTTTTGGGCTCGGAGCTTTTTCTGCTGAACAGACCCATAAGATCTCCCCCTTTTTATTGGCATGATGATCTGATATCGGCTTTTTATGCCTGACATCTTATACTTATTTATTATACAATATTTTCACCAAAATTGCAAACCTTTTGACAGTTACTTTTTGTACGATTTTTTAAACTCTTTTTGTGCATTTTGTTTCGTATTAATATAATATAAATATAAAATTCACGTTTAGTTAATGTAATCTATACTAATATTTGCTATACTATATTTGTTAAGTTATTTATTTTGTTAATTAAAAACAAAAAACAAATTAGTTTAAGAAAACTATTTTGGCATAAAAATACACAAAAATACCCGATCGTGAAGAAGATAACACGAATAAGAAGGGTAAAAGCTTAAGTATATATGAAGTAAATTCATTGAGGAGGATATATTTATGACAAGACCGTCACTTGGGATAACGGCAATGGAACTTTTCGCCTGCAATCCTTTCAGGGTGCTCGGCATAGCCGTTGACACTCCTACTGCTGATGTCACGCTCACATACAAAAAGTTGCTTGATATGGCGGCTAAAGGTGACACGGCTGATTATGAAACGCCTTATGATTTTGATTTTCTGCCGCCTTTCTCCCGTTCTGAAAAGGATCTGAAAACGGCTTATGCAAAGATCGCCAGCAACGGATACAGATGCTTCGCATTCTCTGATCCTATATTTTCGGCTTCCCTGAACATTGATGACGTTATGCTCAACCTCAGAGATATCTCATGTTATGACTGTTTTCTCAGATGTTATATGTGGCTCATCACCAATGACAGAGATTTTGAAGAGCCTGAGCTTTGGATACCACTTTGTCAGTACATAGACAAGATGATCATGTCAAGCCCTGAGCAATGGGATAAGTATTTTGACCATCGTTTTCCGCAGGATATGCTTGACGGCTCAATGTCTGCGCTGAGGTCTTTCTATGCCACATTCTGCGATATAATTCTGCTTCCTATCAAGGAAATGGTAAGAGGCTCTATGAAGTGCAGATCCGCAATGGAGATACTTAAGATCGCAAAGGTGGACGTTGACGAGGTATTTCCTGACATTGACATTCCACAGGCTAACCTGCCTAAGAGGGGCGAGCCTGCGCCGAAGCTCAAGATCGCTGTCAAGGACGGTGAGGAATACTATGATGTTACAACAGGCAAAATGGTAAACTTTGAGGGCGACGAGGATTCGGCTATCGAGAGCAACGATTTCTCTGCGGCTGCAAGCTCCATTTCTGCTGACGCTATCGTTGGCGAGGACGGTCCTGACAGCGAGCCTATACCTGACGAGCCTGAGGAAAATCCTGAGCTTAAGGTAGTTCCGCCTCCAGCTCCCGTTCAGCCTGAACCTGTAGCAGTACAGCCTGCACCAGAGCCACAGCCTGCTCCTGTTCCTGCACCGACGCCCGCAGAGGACATCCAGTCTGCTCCTGTATTCAACACAAAGCCGATGGCTCAGAGCGGTATTCCCGGCGAGATAAACGCACCTATAAGAAAGAGAAAAATCTTTATTCCGGGACACGAGGGCATTTCAGGCTCTGCACCTGCAAGCCAGCCTGTTTCTGCTTCTGTTCCGCCAGTTTCACAGCCTGCACCTGCTCCAACGCCTGTTCAGACAGCACAGCCTGCACAGCAGACAGTTTCAACGCCTGTGTACAGCCAGCCTGCTCCACAGCCTGCGGCGGAAGCTCCGAAGCCTGCGGCTAAAAAGCCATACAAGAAGGCGAACAAGGGACTTACTTCCCTTATCGATACAGTTGACGAGGCGATAAACGACACCTCGGACATAATCCTTACTGACGAGGCTGAGGAAGAGGAAAACCTCTACACTGACACTCTTATCAAGATGCTGAGGGCAAACCGCTCAAACAATCAGCTTATGAAGAGCGTTGACACAAGGCATATTTACGACAACGGTGACAGCCTTGGCAGACCTGAGGAAGCAGAGCTTTCTATGGACGCTATCAACATGAAGAAAATGGACAAGAGCCTGCTCAATTCTTCATATGATAACATCAACACCAAGGAGACCGATCCTAAGAAGCTTCGTGAGGAAAAATACCGCAACATCAACATCAATGATATGCTCAACCCAACGGTAGGAAGCCAGATGCACAAAGAATACACTCCGGACGCTATCGAGGAATTTGTTAAAGCTAAAAAGCAGGAAAAGTCCGCCATAAAGGGTATTTGGAAGCTTCTTGGCGTTCTGTCGCTTTTGTTGATCATTTATCTTATACTGCTTTACACGGGGCTTATTTGATGACGATATAAAGTGTGGCAGAATAACCGCAACGTGGTGTAACGAAAAAAATAAGTAAACAAAACGTCGGGCAAGCGGGACGTCGCATTTCTGCAAAGCAGAAATTGCACCGTTTCCCTACAAATGACGTATATACGTTACTTTTACAGAATAATCAGGGGTGGGATTTCCGCCCCTTTTTTGCAATAAGGAGAAATTTTATGAAAGAATACATACTCTCTTTAGATCAGGGAACGACTTCCTCCAGAGCGGTGCTTTTTAACGCAAAGGGTGAAAAGGTTGCGAGCGTACAGAAAGAATATCCGCAGATATTCCCCGGCAACGGCTGGGTGGAGCATGACCCTATGGACATACTGGAAAGTCAGCTCAGTTCTGCTCGTGAGGTCATTGCAAAGGCTGGGATAACAGCGGAGGACGTGGCGGCTATCGGCATCGCAAACCAGCGTGAAACGACGATACTTTGGGACAAGAACACCGGCAAGCCTGTTTATAACGCTATCGTTTGGCAATGCAGGAGGACTTCTGAGGACTGCGCACGAATGGAAAGTCAGGGCTTGCAAAAGTTTTTCAAGGACAAGACGGGACTTCTTATCGACCCTTATTTCTCTGCCACAAAGATAAAGTGGATACTTGAAAATGTTGAGGGTGTGAGGGAGCGTGCGGAAAAGGGAGAGATACTTTTCGGCACTGTGGATTGCTGGCTCATATGGAATCTGACAGGGGGAAGGGTACACGTTACGGACTACTCCAATGCTTCCAGGACTATGCTTTTCAACATTCACACCCTTGAATGGGACAGGGAGATACTGGGACTTTTGGGCATACCCAGCTGTATGCTCCCTGAGGTCAAAGAATGTTCGGGTGACTTGGGCGAAACTGAGGAGAACATTTTCGGAAGCAGGATAAAGATCGCAGGCTGTGCAGGAGATCAGCAGGCGGCACTTTTTGGGCAATGCTGTTTCCGTGAGGGCGATGTGAAAAACACCTACGGCACAGGCGGTTTTCTGCTTATGAACACAGGTGAAAAGCCTGTGGAAAGCCGTCATGGGCTGCTCACGACTATTGCCTGGGGCATAGGAGGAAAGGTGAATTATGCTCTGGAGGGGTCGGTATTCGTATCGGGTGCGGCGGTAAAATGGCTTCGTGATGAGCTTTGCATAATACACACTGCGGCAGAAACCGAGGAGCTTGCAAGAAGCGTTGAGGACACGGGCGGTGTATACTTTGTGCCTGCATTCGTGGGACTTGGCGCACCATACTGGAAGCCCGAAGCCAGGGGCATGATAACAGGGCTTACAAGAGGAACAAACAGATGCCACATAGTCAGGGCAACATTGGAAGCTATGTGCTATCAGACCTATGACGTTCTCAGGGCGATGGAGGAGGACGCTGGGGCTATCGGAAGCATAAAGGCTGACGGTGGTGCGGCGAGCAACGATTTTCTTATGGAATTTCAGGCTGATATATTGGGTCATTCGGTCATAAGGCCTTATAACGTGGAATCCACCGCAACAGGTGCGGCATATCTTGCAGGGCTTGGCTGTGGGCTTTGGGGCAGTATGGAAGAGCTTGTTGGCGTTTCGGATAAGTTCAGGGAGTTTATTCCGTCTATGAGCGAGAGTAAACGCAGTGATCTGATAGGTGGTTGGAAGAAAGCGGTCGGGGCGGCTATTAGGGAATAAAGGTAAAAAAATCGGGCGACCTTGGGTGGGTCGCCCTTTCTGTTATATATCTTTCATTTCATTAAGCACCTGGGCACATAGGAAAAGCGAACCGCATATAAGATTCACTCCGTGAGGATTCTCGCTTATTAGCTGACGTGCCATTTCAAGGGCAGGCTTTGGACTTTGCTCTGCCCTGCCGCCTGCGTTGGTTATGATGTCGGCAAGGTCAGAGGCAGTTTCGGCTCTGTCGCTGAAACCGTCAACTGTGTAGAATTTGTCTACATACGGTATAATTTTCTTTACTGCCTCGGTGATGTTTTTATCCCTGCACATTCCCATAACAGCGTAGCATGGGTGTTTTTCACAATGCTCCAATACGCCTGCTAAGGCTGACAAGCCGTCGGGATTGTGTGCTCCGTCAAGTATCAGCAGTGGCTCACGGCTGAGTATCTGCACTCTGCCTTGGAGCTGGGCTTTTTTGATGCCCTCAAAAATTTTATCCTGGGGAATTTTCATGGTATCGTTGATAAGGCGTATTCCGCTTATGACGCTCATGGCGTTCAGCACCTGATGTGCTCCACCCATTGTGACTTCATAGGGCTGTCCTTTGAACTGAAACTTTGAGCCGAAAACGTCACAGCTTATAAGTTTGAGCTGATTGATGTCGGGGATAACGAGCTGAGAAAGATTTTTCACCGCCTGCTCTCTGACGGTGCGGATAACTTTCATGTCATTGCCTGCACTCAAAACGCATGGGCAGTGGGGTTTTATAACGCCTGCTTTCTGATAGGCTATTTTCTCAAGGGTGTCACCCAGAATGGCGGTATGGTCAAAGTCCACTGAGCCTATAACTGTTAGGACAGGGGTTTTTATAACGTTGGTGCTGTCTAAAAGTCCCCCAAGACCTGTTTCAAGGACGACTATATCGCAGTTTTCCTCGGCAAAATAGAGGAAAGCTATGGCGGTGGTTATTTCAAACTGAGAGAAATTCTCACGGTCGCAGTGCATATCGGTGACGGCTTTCACACGCTTTGCCATTTTCGCAAGGGCAGGCTTTGGGATATCAATGCCGTTTATTTTTATCCTGTCGGTATAGCTTATTATATAAGGCGAGGTGAAAAGACCTGTTTTCAGCCCTGCGCACTGAAAGACCTCGCTGAACATCTGCGCCATTGAACCTTTGCCGTTCGTGCCTGCGATATGAACGAATTTAAGGCTGTCCTGCGGGTCGCCAAGGTCGGAAAGCAAGGCTTTTATTCTGGACAGGTCTTTCACGGGCTTGCCTGAATGGGAAAAGCTGTTTATAAATTCAAGCTCGTCTATGTCTTTGGTATTTTCTATCAATGTTATCCCTACATTTCGTCTATTATTTCTTTAAGCTCTCTTGCGGTGTCTATATTCACACCTGCGGTCTTTGCAAGCTCCTCTACTGTGGCTTTTTTGAGAGCTTCTTTGGTCTTATACTCGGTGATGAGTTTTGCGGCTTTTTTATCGCCTATGCCTTTGACCTTGGTTATCTCAAGTCGGTGGGCATTCTTTTTATGTTTCTGCGCCTGATAGGTTATGGCTACTCTATGGACTTCGTCCTGAATGGCGGTAACAAGATTGAACGCCGCTCTGCACTTTGCAAGGCTTATTTCTCCGCCGCCTGTGGCAACGGCTCGTGTACGGTGCTTGGAGTCTTTCACAAGTCCGAACAATGGGCAGGTCACACCCATTCGCTCTAAGACAGGCTCAACGGCATTGACGTGGCCGTTTCCACCGTCAAGCAAGATAAGGTCGGGCATAATGGAAAAGCCCTCGTCTGTTTTCTCAAAGTAGTTTCTAAAGCGACGTTCTATGACCTCCTGCATACATGCATAGTCATTTTGCTCTGCAACTGTTTTGATAGAAAACTTTTTATAATACTTCTTGCATGGTCTGCCGTTTTCAAAGACCACCATGCCTGCGACCATATTTGTAGAGGCGAGGTTCGATATATCGTAGCACTCGATATATTTCGGGGTCTTGGGAAGTCCCAATGCTTTGGCAAGCTCCTCAAGGGCGGTTATCTCACGGCTCGTTCTGCCGACTTTTATGGAGAGATACTCGGTGGCATTGCTTTTGGCAAGGGTGGTAAGGCGAAGAAACTGTCCTCTTTTCGGAGTAGAGATATTCACGGCATGGTCATACTTCTGGCGGAGAAATTTCTCTATTATCTCGCCGTTTGTGATATCCTCGTCAAGGAGGATATCTTTCGGTATACTGTCTTTGGAGGAATAATACTGCATGAGAAAATCTTCACGCATTTTTACGCTGTCGTCTTTTTCCCCAAGGAAATAGGAAGCCTTATCAAAAAGTCTGCCCCCACGATACATTATAACGCTTGCACACGCCATTTCGCCATTTTGAGCAATGGCGATTATATCAGTGTCACGAATATCGTCATTAATTATCTTCTGACTTTCAGCGGCTTTTTGTATGGCTTGGATACGGTCACGGAGCTTTGCGGCAAGCTCAAAGTCAAGCTCCTCAGCGGCTTTGTTCATTTCATCGGTGAGTCTTTCAACTGAATCTGACGAACCGTTTCGGATATAGTCCACCGCCTGACGGACTATAGAATTATACTCATCTTTAGAGAATTTTCCTGTGCAAACGCCCATGCACTGCTTTATGTGCATATTAAGGCAGGGACGCTGTTTTCTGAAATCCTGCGGAAATTTTCGGGTGCAGGTAGGGAGCATAAAGACTTTATTGGCTTCGATAACGGCTTGTTTTACTGCGAACGAGCTTGTATAGGGTCCTATATACTCTGCTCCGTCATCGTATTTTTGCAATACGGCTTGCAGGCGTGGATAGTCCTCATTTGTGACCCTGATATAGCTATAGCCCTTATCGTCTTTCAGCAGGATATTATACTTCGGGGTATACTGCTTTATAAGAGAACACTCCAAGACAAGTGCCTCGAACTCGGAGTCAGTGACGATGAAGTCATAGTCATAGACGTGGGACACCATTTTCCACACCTTTGGCAGGTGATCCTGACCCTTTCTGAAATAAGATGTCACACGGTTGCGGAGATTTTTCGCCTTGCCGATATATATTATCTTTTTCATTTTGTCTTTCATTATATAACAGCCCGGTGAGGTGGTGAGCTTTGAAGTTTTATCACGCAGAAATGGCAGGCGTGGGTTGTCTTCATCTGTAATATACATAAATTCTCCTAACTGAAACTAAAAGCAAAGGCAATACGAGTTGTCCGTATTGCCTTGCTATTATCTCTTACCAATACATAAATACAGGAGTACCCATATCTATTTTTTCATAAACGTATTTTGCTTTATCTAAAGGCATATTTATACAGCCGTGTGAGCCCCATGTGCTTGACTTATAACGCTCACCGCCAAAGTTGCCGTTCTGCCATGATGCGTCGTGAAGTCCTATGCCGATAGTGGAAACGTTGTTCCAATAGTCAACATAGGAAGCGTAAGACTGTCCGTCTGCTGATCCTCTGAGGGTCTTGCCCTTTTCCTTATACCAAAGCTTATAAACACCGCCAGGGGTATTTCTTGACTTGCTTGGATAGCCTGAAACTATATCAGACTCCATTGTGAGCTTTCCGTCCTTATAATACCACAAATGCTGTGCGGTAAGGTCTACCTCGATATAAGTGTTGCCGTAATCCTTATCGGCTGTACGCCAATCCTTATTGCAGGTATACTCATAGGCTGAGTCAGGGTTTACATAGTAGACAGGCTCAGTTTCGGCAGACTCGCCCTTTTCAACAAGGTCTACGATAAGGTCGCAGGTCTTTTGCTGGTCTATCCACCAGCCGTAACAGCCCTGACCCTCGGGGATAGTGATAGTTCCACGCTTTGTGGTCTTGAACTCTCTGTCCTTGCCATAGGTATCATACTTATCTGCAAGGTCTTCAACATATGCCATTGCCTTGTCTTCATCAACTGTATAGCCGGCTTCGGCGTTATCCTCGTCAAAGGTTATCCAATCCATGATAGTATCACCTGTGAGAGTTTCGGTGGTGTAGATAAAATCGAATGTTATTTCGATATCATTAAGGTTATTGAGCTTCTGGCAGGTCTCTTCAAGCATATCCGCTGTTATGGCAGGCTTTTTATAGCAATCTGCCTTTGAGATATCAACGTCAAAACTACCGTCGTCAATCTGATTTTCCACATAGGAATAAAGTTCGTCTATCTTACCCTCCTCCACAGCGTCGCCCGTGGTCTCTTTCACAACAACATAGCTGTTGTCGTCGCCTTTTTTGATATAGGCGTCCTCAGGATCTTTTGTGCTTTGGGAGTCAAGCACCTTTCTTTTCAGCACCTTTTCAAGCTTAGCCTTATCGTACTTGAACTTAGATTCAAAAGTGAAATCCGTACGTTTCATGGCAGAAGAGAACCATGAATAGTGGTTTTGCTGAGTATAATACTGTGTGATAAGGTTTTGAGTATTATCGTTATAGCCTATTTCAGACAGCTTTATGGAAAATGTTGTGCCGTCTTTCTTTGTAACGGTGATGGCTTTTGGGATAACAGCCTGCTCGCTTACGAGCTTATAGGCTTCCGCCTTGGTCTTTCCGCTGACCTCGATGCCGTTTATATATGTATTTCCAAGAAATCTATCCTTATACGAATTCATGCCCCACAGATAGAAACCACCTGCGGCGACTATCATAACACCAACAACTGAGCATATTGCTATTGCGACAGTCTTTCCTGACGAAGACTTCTTTTTCTTCTTTTTCCCATTCTTTGAGCCGCTCTTTGAAGTCTGCTTTGATGCAGGCTTTGCATTTTTACTGCGTGTTTCAGTTGTTTTGGGCTTTTTAGGCTTGATAGTTTCCTCGCCAAAGTCTGAAACTCCTCTTACGGGAGTGATAGGCTCGTCAAAGCCGCCGTCCTGCATTGCCATATTTTTAGCGATCATTCTTGCCATATCCTCATGGCTCATAGGGCGGTTCTGCGCCTGCGGCTTTGCGGCTTCATCGCTGTCGAGGGTAAGGCCTTTCATATCAAGATCTATACCAAGCTCATTATCCTTTCTTTCTCTATCGTTCATAATATTACCTTTCCTTATATAACCTTATTATAATATACTTGTTTCACATTTATTTTACCCTATTATACAACACTATCACCTTTTTTTCAAGGAGTATTTCCTACAATATAAAGACAATTTTATGACGATTTCTCAACAGTTTTCATACAGTTGTATAAAAATGCAGTTTTCAAAATGTTATCCTGCATATTTTTCCTGTGACAAGGAATTTTTTTTGCAAAACCTCTTGAAAAAGATCACAATAAGTATTATAATATATGTGGTAAAGGTTCGCTTGCCGAGCCGATCATTAATTTAAGAAAGAAGGATCTGTATGTTAGATATCAAGATCGAACGTACCACTACTCCAAAGGAAAAACCAGCTGACGAGACAAAGCTTGGTTTCGGTCACATTTTTACTGACCATATGTTTGTTATGAATTATGACGCAGGTCAGGGTTGGCATGACGCTAGGATCGTGCCTTACGGCGACCTTTCACTCTCCCCTGCTGCTATGTGCCTGCACTACGGTCAGGAGATATTTGAAGGCCTTAAGGCTTATCGTACTGCTGACGGCTCTGTTCAGCTTTTCAGACCGCAGGAGAACTTCAAGAGAATGAACAACTCTGCTGAGAGAATGGTAATTCCTAAGATAAACGAAGAGGATATGCTCTACGCTCTGAAAACTCTTGTTAAAATGGAGCAGGACTGGGTTCCTCACACAGAGGGCGCTTCCCTTTACATCAGACCATTTATCATCGCAGTTGACCCATATGTAGGTGTTAAGCCTGCTGACCACTATCTGTTCATCATTATTCTTTCACCTTCAGGCGCTTACTATTCAACCGGTCTTAACCCTGTTAAGATCTATGTTGAGAACAAGTATGTAAGAGCCGTAAGAGGCGGTACAGGCTTTGCTAAGACAGCCGCTAACTACGCTATCTCACTTGCAGGTCAGGAAGAAGCTCACGAGCAGGATTACGAGCAGGTACTTTGGCTTGATGGTGTTGAGAGAAAGTATGTTGAGGAAGTTGGCTCAATGAACATCTTCTTCGTTATTGACGGCGAAGTTGTTACACCACAGCTTCTTGGCTCTGTTCTCCCTGGTATCACAAGAAAGTCTGCTATCGAGATATGCAAGAAGAAGGGCTACAAGGTAAGCGAGAGAAAGATCTCTATCGAGGAGATCGCTGAGGCTTACGACAACGGCAAGCTTGACGAGGTATTCGGCACAGGTACTGCTGCTGTTATCTCACCTGTTGGTCATCTTAAGTGGGGCGACAAGGTAATGGAGATAAACAACAACAAGATCGGCCCTGTTTCACAGATGCTTTATGATACAATGACAGGCATTCAGTGGGGCAAGATACCAGACGAGTTTGGCTGGATCGTCAAGATCGACTAATATCGTGAATAATCAATGCGGTCTGTGCTTCGGTATAGACCGCATTTTTCATAGGAGTGATAAAAATGGAGCTGCAGCAGATAATAGACAAGTCACACAGGATAGTATTTTTCGGAGGAGCAGGGGTATCAACAGAGAGCGGCATACCTGATTTTCGGTCGGTGGACGGACTTTACAATCAGAAATATGATTATCCCCCTGAGCAGATACTCAGCCACACGTTTTTTATGCGGCACACAAAGGCATTTTATGATTTTTACCGTGACAAAATGCTTTGTCTGACGGCAAAGCCTAACAAGGCGCATTACAAGCTGGCGGAAATGGAGAGGGCAGGCATACTTTCTTCAGTTATCACGCAGAATATTGACGGACTTCACACGGCGGCAGGCAGCAAAAAGGTGCTGGAGCTTCACGGAAGCGTACACCGCAACTACTGCATGGACTGCGGAAAATTCTACACTGCGGAGGATATTTTAAACAGCACAGGCATTCCGAAATGCACCTGCGGCGGAATAATCAAGCCTGATGTTGTGCTTTATGAGGAGGGGCTTGATGATAAAACTGTGACGGAGGCGGTGAGAGAGATATCTCAGTGCGACACGCTTATTATTGCAGGCACTTCTCTGACAGTTTATCCTGCGGCAGGAATGGTTAGATATTTTCAGGGGGATAATCTTGTGCTGATAAATCGGGACAAGACTTCCATGGACGGCTCCTGCGACCTTGTTATCCATGACAAGGTGGGGGAAACGTTGGATAAGATAGTGATAAAGTAAAGATAAACAACGTGATAACATGGTGAAATAACAAACGGGCGAACGCTGTTCGCCCCTACAGATGTGGATAGCCACATTTGCAGGGGGCAGTGTTCGCCCGTGTTTTTATGCTATTTTATTAGTCCATATGCTGTGCGGTATAAAGCTTGTAATATTCGCCTTTCTTTGCGATAAGCTGGTCATGAGTGCCGCACTCGGCAATGCCTTTGTTGTCGATATACATTATCTTATCGCAGTTTTTGATAGTGGAAAGTCTATGTGCGATAATAAATGAAGTTCTGCCAACAAGAAGTCTTTGAAGTCCCTGCTGAAGGAGCTTTTCTGTTCGTGCGTCTATTGATGAAGTTGCTTCGTCAAGGACAAGTATTTTCGGGTCGGAGAGGAGCGTTCTTGCAAAGGAGATAAGCTGTTTCTGTCCGCCTGAAAGCTTTGAGCCACGCTCGTTGACCTCGGTCATATAGCCGTCTTTCATTTCGCTTATGAACTCGTCTGCGCAAACTATCTTTGCGGCTTCTCTTATTTCTTCTTCCGTTGCGTCAAGTCTGCCGTAGCGGATATTATCATAAATAGTGCCGCTGAAAATAAAGCTGTCCTGAAGCATTATGCCCATTTGTGAGCGGAGAGAATGCAAGGTCGCCTGACTTATATCCTTGCCGTCTATGGTTATTTTACCGCTGTCCAGGTCATAAAATCTTGACAGGAGAGAAACTACTGTAGATTTTCCTGCGCCTGTTGGTCCAACGAGGGCAACGCTTTCGCCCGGCTTAACGTCAAAGGAGATATGCTCCAAAACTGTTTTGCCCTGCTCATAGCTGAATGTAACGTCATCAAATTTTACCTCGCCTGTGATATCACCGATATCCTGAGCGTTCGGCTTGTCTGCAATAGTGGCAGGCTCGTCAAGGGTTTCAAAGATACGCTCAAGGTAGGCGATATTGTTGATGAAGTTATTGAAGATGTTTGACAGGTTCATGATAGGCTGCCAGAAGCTTGAAGCATAGCTTGTCATGGCAACGATAGTTCCAAGGCTCACTGCCGCAGGGGTCAGAACCAGCAGACCCACCACGAATATTGCGGCTCTCACAAGAGTAGAAACGTTGTCAGTAGCAGGCCAAACAAGGTTAGAATATTTCACGGCGTTTATCCAGCTTTTACGATATTTCTCGGAAAGTCTGTCGAATATCTGGGCGTTTTCTTCCTCACGGGTGAATATCTGGGTCACTCTTGCGCCTGTGATGTTTTCCTGCAAATAGGCGTTAAGGTTTGAGGATTTGTTTGAAACGTCCTGCCATGCTTTACGCTGTCTTTTCTTTATCATCATCATTATGACTGCAAATATCGGCAGACCCGAAAGCACCACCAATGACAGCTTCACATTCACAAAGAACATGAAAATCATGATGAAAAGCATATTAAGGCACTCGAGTATAACATTGATGATACCGTTTGAGAGCATATCCGACACGGAGTTTACATAGTTTACAACTCTTATAAGAATTTTGCCGTGTGGGCGGTTATCGTAATACTCAAATGGAAGCTCCTGCAAATGCTTGAAAAGGTCGGTACGGATATCGAAGATTATATCCTGACCAACAACTGTCATTATCCTTGAACGGATAGTGGAGAATGTTATGGACACGGCTATAGTGCCGACAAATGCGAGGGTGAGCAGGACGAGCTGTCCAATATTTTTCTGCGGTATGGTATTATCAAGTGCATACTGTGTGATGAGCGGTCCGAGAAGTCCTGATATTGCGGCGAACACGCTCAGCATAAGGGCGGTTATCATTTTGCCCTTATATTTTTTGATATACACAAAGGAGCGTTTCAGGTGGGCGAAGTCAAATGGGGTCTCAAGGACTTCGTCAACGTCATAACGGTTTCTTGCCATTTAGACCGCCTCCTTTCCGAAGCCATCATTCTGCAGCTTGAACACCTCGTAATAGTATCCCTTTTTGGCGATAAGCTCATCATGAGTACCCATTTCGGTTATCTTGCCGTCATCGAGGATTATTATCACGTCGGCGTCCTTTGTGGAGGAGATACGCTGGGCTATTATTATCTTTGTGCATGGGAAATCGAGGTTTCTAAGGCTGTCCTGAATATACTTTTCTGTTTCCATATCCACGGCGGAGGTGGTATCGTCAAGGATAAGAATGGCAGGCTTTATGGCTAAGGCTCTTGCAAGGGAAAGTCTTTGCTTTTGTCCGCCTGAAAGACCTACGCCACGCTCGCCCACGATAGTTTCATAGCCGTCAGGCATTTTCTCAACGAATTCGTTTGCTGCCGCAAGCTTTGCATAGTGCTTAACGTCCTCTTCGGACATATCAGAGTCGCCGTATGCGATATTGCCGTCTATGGTATCAGAGAAAAGCAGGACGTCCTGAGTTGCCATACCTATTTGTGAGCGGAGCTGTGAGAGCTTACGCTTTCTTACATTCACACCGTCCACAAGGACTTCTCCAGAGTTGGTATCGTAAAATCTTGGTATGAGATTTATAAGCGAGGTCTTGCCTGAACCTGTTTCGCCCATTATGGCAACTGTCTGACCTGCTTTTATCTTGAAGTTCACGTTGTCAAGGACTATATGCTTGCCAAACTTAAAGGTAACGTCCTTGAACTCGACATCTCCGTGAAGCCTTTCTGTCTGGTCAACTGCATCTTCACGGTCGGTGATGATAGGTCTTGCATAGTATATCTCAATGACCTTCATTGCGGAAGCCATGAACCTTTGCATATCATTCACATAGATACCAAGGTTTCTGACAGGGTTTGCGATGCCCCAGATAAGTCCTGAGATAGCAACATACTCGCCCATTGTTATCTCGCCTTTTATAAGGAAAAATCCACCGCCAAGGAGCATTATAACTGACAAGGCGTTTGCGAAAGATTCCATATAAGGGAAGAATTTAAGCCACAGCAGTGACGCTTTTTTGTTGGCGTCAGAATATTCTTTATTGGCTTTTTGGAACTTTTCTATCTCATAGTCCTCACGTGCGAAGGCTTTTACAACTCTGTTGCCTGAGATGTTCTCCTGAGCGTCTGTATTCATTTGGGACAGCTTCTCACGGAGGTCAACGTAGACCGGCTTTGCCTTTTTATCAAGAAGCACCACCACGCCGAATATGAACGGTGTAACAGCCAGCAGAAGAAGTGCCATTTTCCAGCTTACCATAAAGAAATAAACTGATGAGGCTATAAACAGCGAACATGATTCAAGCATACCTTTAAAAACGAATGCCACTGCATGACGCACCATATCAAGGTCGCCTGTGAGCCTTGTCATAAGGTCGCCTGTTCGGTTGCGGTCATAAAACTCCATATCCTGATTTTCGATACGTCTGAAAAGGTGTGTCCTTATTCTGTATATCATGCCCTGAGATGATAATTCATAGGTCATGTTGCAGGTGTACTGACAGATAGTTCTAACCAAGGTAAAACCCACCATGCCTGCAAGCAGCAACCAGAACAGCTTTCTTTCATGCTCAAGATTAAAAAGTGCGTCCTTGCTTGAAAGAAACTTATCCACAAGCTCTTTGCTGAAATAAGGTGTGGTAAGATACAAGGCGTTGCATACGATAGACAGCACAAGGGCTGTTACATAGAATTTTCGGTAGCCTTTCAGATTGTGCCATATCCATTGAAGCTGGAACATATTCTTTCACTCTCCTTTTATTCTTCTAAACTTCATGCTCTCATAGGCACATATATAAAAATATGAAACCCATACTCTTTTAAGCTATGGGATATTATAAGCCCTTTTCAAAATAAAGTCAAGGGGGTAAAAGCATTTAGTTTACATAAAGCAAGCTAAAAAATCAACGAAAACGCGAAGCCTTTGTTGTGCTTTTTCACAAATTATGAATATGTTGTTATCTAACGATAGTCATATTTAGAATAAAACGTTTTCTTTGACTGTTACATTATATTAAACTAAGGTTTCGCACAATAAAATAACCGCCCTGAATTAACAGAGCGGATAGAGGATATTTTTGTATGCAATAATATGCGAGCGAAAAAGTCACCCTTACGGGTTTATTTAATCCTGAAAAACGTCGGTGAAGTAGCCTGCGTTGGAGATAGGCTCGTTGCCGCCTGCAAGGTGCTTTGTACAGCCCATGACGTGGCATCTGAAAAAGCCATAGTCGCCCTCACGCTCCTCACAGCCGAGGACTGTCACAGATGTAGGCTGCATATTGAAGCCATGCCACATATTCATGGTGGAAATACCAAGGAGATGTCCTATCATCACCATTGATACGCCGAAGTGACAGAAGAACACAAGGGTTTCATCGCTGTGCTTTTCAATGCGGAACATACCGTTCTCGTGGATATAACCATGGTCGGCAAGAAGCTTATCAATACCCTCATGCACCCATTTAAGCTGTTCTTCAACATTGCCTGTTTGCATATAATCGGACTTGAACCAATTATTGCGGTCATAGTATATCTCTTTATCCGCCCACTCGGTAGGGTACATATCCCATGGGATACGATGTCCTCCGTCAGAGGTGGGTATTATGCCGTTAAATTCTCTCAGCCAAGGGAGAGTTTCGGCGGTATCCCCACGGAGCTTCAGGGAATATTCCGCTGTGAGCTGTGCTCTGCCAAGGGGAGAAACGTAGAACTTTGAAACGTCCCAATTCTTTACACGCTGTGCAAGAAGCTCTGCTTCACGCTTGCCCTTTTCTGTAAGGGTATCATGAACGTAATCGGGGTCGCCGTGTCTGATAAAAATAAGCCGCATAAAAATACCTCCTAGTTAGTCTGCCATTGGTTTTATTTCAGCGTTGTAGGCTCTTCTAAGGAAGAACAATGACGCCATGATCGAGAATATTTCGGCTATCGGGAACGCCCACCAGATAGCGTCAAGCTTGCCTGTAAGGGAAAGAAGATACGCCACAGGAAGAAGCACAACAAGCTGTCTTGTAAATGAAACGAGCATAGAGGAAAGTCCCCTGCCAAGAGCCTGCAATGATGAGATTATGATTATATCAAAGCCTGCGAAGAAGAAGTGTGTGCTGATTATACGCAGGGCTGTTACGCCTATGCTTAGCATATTATCGCTTGCGTCAAAGAGTTTCAGAAGCTGTGCAGGGAAAATCTGCATTATGATAGTGCCGACTATCATGATAGACACAGAATATATCATGGCGTATTTTATTGCACCTGTGATACGCTTTTTCTTTCTTGCACCATAGTTATAGGCAACGATAGGGATAAGACCGTTATTAAGTCCGAAAACAGGCATGAAAACGAAGCTCTGAAGCTTGAAATACACACCGAAAACTGCGGCGGCGGTGTTTGAGAAGCCGATAAGTATTTTATTCATGCCGTATGTCATGATAGAAGAGATAGACTGCATTATGATGGACGGCAGGCCGACAGCGTAGATCTTCTTGATTATCTTTGCCTGCGGTCTATACTTCACAAGGTTTATGGTTATCTCTTTGTTGAACTTCATATTAAAGAAAAGTCCGAAAGCTGCAGCGGTGAACTGACCGATACAGGTAGCCACAGCCGCACCTGTTACGCCCCACTTAGGGAAGAAGCCCACGCCAAAGATAAAGCAAGGGTCGAGGATAATATTTATCACTGCGCCTATTCCCTGAGTATACATTGAATAGATAGTTTTACCTGTTGCCTGCAAAAGCTTTTCCATGGTCATCTGGCAGAAAAGACCGATACTTAGCAGGGTGATGATGGTTAGGTACTGGTCGCCATATTCGATGATTATTTTGCTTGAGGTTTGTGAACGATAGAAGATCCCGGTGAAAAATGCACCGAAAACCACGAAGATAACGAAGTTCACTAGGCAGAGGAAAATGCCGTTATTGGCGGCACTGTTAGCCAGCTTGAAATTCTTTTCACCAAGTGATTTTGACAGCAGTGCATTGATACCGACACCAGTGCCTGCACCGAGGGCTATCATAAGATTTTGCACAGGGAAAGCCAGTGACACGGCAGTGAGTGCGTCCTCGCTTATTTTGGCAACGAATATGCTGTCGACGATATTATAGAGCGCCTGCACGAGCATGGATATCATGATCGGCAGGGACATTTTGAACAGCAGATCGCCTATGGGCTGCGTTCCCATTTTATTTTCTCTTACTTCTTCCATTTTACGATTCCCACCTTAGAGTTACTTTTTCTTAGAATATATACTTTAACTTTTTTATTATA
This sequence comes from Ruminococcus sp. N15.MGS-57, assembly GCF_000980385.1. Lineage (NCBI taxonomy): Bacteria > Bacillati > Bacillota > Clostridia > Eubacteriales > Oscillospiraceae > Ruminococcus > Ruminococcus sp. N15.MGS-57. The sequence continues at coordinate 6,211 of NZ_LARF01000026.1, read as the reverse complement.
GCATTTTTATACGAAAGTTGTATGAATTATTTGTTAAATCAGCACAAATCGGGTGGTGTCCTCTATGATTCAGAATTTATGCAAGTTCTGAGCACGGGCGAACGATGTTCGCCCCTACCGATGTTTGTGGGGTTATCAATGGTTGTGAGATAAACAATAATGCGAAATGTCAAGGGGGGTGGGCTGTCGAGGGCGCCAGCCCCTACATTTGATTGCTATGGTTTGTTGTGCCGCAAAATCGCTACGCTCTTTGCGGATTTACATTTGCTCAGGGCGAGGGTGGGCGGTGCAGATTTTGTGCTCCGATATGGGGTTTGTTTGATATATGGCTCTCGTGTGCTTTTTACACCTTAATCTGCACCTTGTCGGCTTACGCCGAATGAGGCTCTGCCTCAAACTCCGCTCAGGGCTTTGCCCTAAGAACCCACAAGGGACTCTGTCCCTTGACCCTGCAAGCCCTCTAACGCCGGGCTTGTGCCTGCGTTTTATATCTCGCTACGCTCGGTGCTGGGTGCACAACTCTGGTAGACTTTGCCCATTCCTCACTCCTAACTCCTCACTCCTCACTTAAATCGCTTTACCGCTTGACGAAACCACTGTAAAGTAGTATAATATAAGAAATGCTGCTTATGCAAATTCTTTTACGGAGGTCCTTTATATGGAGAAAAAACCGTTTTATATCACTACCCCGATATATTACCCTTCCGGTAATCCTCATATCGGTCACTGCTACACCACTGTTGCCTGCGATTCTATTGCCAGATACAGACGTATGCAGGGCTATGATGTCATGTTCCTCACAGGCACTGACGAGCATGGTCTGAAAATCGAACAGAAGGCTGCTGAAAAGGGTGTTACGCCTAAGGAATATGTTGATGAGGTAGTCAAGACTTTCAAAAAGCTTTGGAGCTACATGAACATCAGCTATGACAGATACATCAGAACTACTGACGATTATCACATTGAAACTGTTCAGAAGATCTTCAAGGCTCTTTATGACAAGGGCTACATTTACAAGGGCGAATACAAGGGTAAATACTGCACGCCTTGCGAAAGCTTCTGGACTGAGTCACAGCTTGACGAGAACGGCTGTTGTCCTGAGTGTCACAGAGAGGTAACAGAGGCTAAGGAGGAGGCTTACTTCTTCAAGATGTCGCCATTTGCTGATAGGATAGAGAAGCTTCTCACTGAGACAGATTATCTCCAGCCAAAGACAAGAGCCACTGAGCTTGTAAACAACTTTATCAAGCCCGGTCTTGAGGATCTTTGTGTATCAAGAACCACTTTCAAGTGGGGTATTCCTGTTACATTTGATGACAAGCACGTCGTTTACGTTTGGATAGACGCACTTTCTAACTATATTTCTGCACTTGGTTTCTGGAACGAGCAGTACAATGATTTTGACAAGTTCTGGCCTGCTGACGTTCACATGGTAGCAAAGGATATCATGAGATTCCACGCTATCGTTTGGCCTGCAATGCTTATGGCACTTGATCTTCCACTGCCTAAGCATCTTGCTGTACACGGCTGGATAACATTCAACGGACAGAAGATGTCCAAGTCTTTGGGCAACGTTGTTGACCCGTTTATTCTTGGTGAGAGATATGGTGCTGACGCTATCAGATACCACATTCTTCGTGAAATGGCTTTAGGTGCAGACAGCTCATTCTCAAACGAGATAATGATAAACAGAATAAACTCTGACCTTGCAAATGGTCTTGGCAATCTTGTTTCAAGAACTGTAGCTATGGTTGACAAATATTTTGGCGGCACGCTTCCTGCTGACAGAGAAGAGGGCGAATTTGACGCTGAGCTTATTGCTGAGGCTAAGGGACTTGTTGCAAAGGTAGACGAGTTCATGGACAAGACTCAGATAAACAATGCTTTGGCTGAGATATTCAAGGTAGTATCTAGGGCTAACAAGTACATTGACGAGACAGCTCCATGGGTACTTGGCAAGGACGAGAGCAAAAAGGCAAGACTTGCGACAGTTCTTTACAATCTGCTTGAAACTATCAGGATAGTATCAACGCTTCTCAGCAACTTTATGCCTACAACAATGCCAAAGGTATGGGAGCAGATAGGTGCGGCTGAGAGCGACATCACATACGAGAATGCTGGCAAGTTTGGTGTACTTCCTGCTGACGTTACAGTTCACAGGGGTGAGATCATCTTCCCAAGAATTGACGTTGACAAGGAGATAGAGGAGCTTAACAAGATAATAGGCAGCAATGCAGAGCCTGAGGAAAAGGCTGACGATGGATTTGAGCCTGCGCCTATAGCTGACGAGATAACCATAGATGATTTTGCAAAGGTAGATCTGAGAGTTGCTCTTGTTAAGGACTGCGAGAAGGTAAAGAAGTCCAAGAAGCTTCTTTGCTTACAGCTTGACGATGGATTTGGCGGCAGGCAGGTAGTATCGGGCATTGCGGCATGGTACAAGCCTGAAGATCTTATTGGCAAGAAGGTAGTTATTGTAGCCAATCTGAAGCCTGTGAAGCTTTGCGGAGTTGAGTCAAACGGCATGATATGTGCGGCTGACACACCTGACGGTGCGGCAAGCGTTATTTTCCCGGATCAGGACTTGCCATGCGGAGCTAAGCTTAGATAAAAAATTTATAAAAAAATAAGGAGCGGATTTCCGCTCCTTATATGCGTCTGTAGCTCAGTTGGATAGAGCGCAAGACTCCGATTCTTGAGGTCGCAGGTTCGATTCCTGTCAGGCGCACCAACAGGGGCGAGCCCCTGTACCATATCCGCTATCATTTATGGAAGCGGATTTTTTTATTTCCGCCCATATGCATAATATGCTGGGAAAGTTATATGTCCGCCGTGGCGGACGATTTACGCCCAACTTTCTTCTAAACCTTACTATTACGACGCTTGGTGTAGTTGGTCGTTATTTTTACTTTGTAGGTGCTTACACCTGCACCAAATCCGCTATCATTCATGGTAGCGGATTTTTTTATTTCCGCCCATAGGCATGATATGCTGGGAGAGTTATATGCTCGCCGTGGCTGGCATTAAAACCTTACCTTGTGTAAGGCGTTTTATTAATTGCATATTTCATTCAGGCACTTTGTCACTCGCCTGCGCAGTTCTTCTCCTCCAAAGGGAAAGCCGAACTCTGCGGCGGAGCTTCCCCACTCAGGTGGGTGCTTCTTTGAGCCGTCAAAATAGCGGCTTTTCACCACGCCACGATAGCGTTTTGGCATTTTTGCCGCAAGCTCCTCACATTCTCTCAAGCGAAGCTGCACCTTTGCAAGATCAAGCCACAAGTCAGTAAGCTTTTTCCCTCTGTGGGCTACCCTGCCGCAATGCTCCCCCACTGCGGCAAGCTGTGAGGACATTTCGCAGATATCTTCTTTAAGCTTCCACTCCTGCCACCTTAGTTTGCGATACTGTGAAAGCTTTCGCAGTGCGGCTGTATTAACTCTGCTTCCACCGCTTCTGAAATTATATCGGCTCGCTGAGGGTGCAAGCCTTTTTATGGAATTTACCTCTACGGAATAATCTATATTATCGTACATTTTTCTCCTTTCGCCTTTTTGTACAGACATTTGGACAGTTAGTATGATATACTGTAAATAAAATAAAGCAATGACATTTCAGATAACCGTTTTCTGTATATCTCTCGGGGCGGAGATGTCAAAAAGGGGGGCGGTTTATTCTCTTGACTTTTACAGGAAAATGTATTATAATTATATCAAAGCCAGATTTTATGCAGATATCTGTACTAACGATACATACAGTATACTACAGGTTTCTGCAAAAGTCAATAGGTATTAGCGAATTTGATACAGACTTCTGTATCTTTTGTGAAATGATCACAATTGGAGGAAGAAAATATGACTGAAATGTACAAAAGGATAAAAGAACTATGCGAGGAGAACAATATGACGGTATCGCAGATGTGCAAGGAGCTGTCTATAACGAGGAGCTGTTTATCTGAGCTGAGCAAAGGCAGGACGGAACGGCTTTCCGCAGAGAATTCTACAAAGATAGCGAACAGATTTGGAGTGAGCGTACAATATCTTATATCTGGCAGGGAAGAAGATTTTGACACGAAGCTGAAATATGCATTATTCAACGGCACGCTTGGAGTGACGGACGAAATGTTTGACGAGGTCAAGCAGTATGCAGAAATGGTCATGCTCAGAGAGGAAGCAAAGCGCAGAAAGGCTGGTGAAAAGTGAGAGATGACGAACATACAGGAATTGTATGATATTTGCAGCAGAGAGAACATAACTATAGATTTTATTGATTGTCCAAAGTGCGGGGCGATATCGCTTTTTGGCGCAGGAGGCTGTGCGATCGGCATAGACAGCCAGACGCCTGCAAGGCTTTTGAAAGAGCGCACTGCTCACGAGATAGGTCACTGCGTAAAGGGTGCGTTTTACAACAGATACGCCACGGCAGACAACATCTCACAGCATGAATACCGTGCAGACAAGTGGGCGATAGAAAATCTGATACCGAAAAACGAGCTTATCAAAGCCATAAAGAAAAATCTGGACAGTATTTATCTGCTTGCGCAACATTTTGATGTGAGCGAGGATTTTATGATAAAGGCTTGCAGGTATTATGGGGTTTATTTTGGGTAGAAAAATGTATATACCGCCCACAGAACCGCAACTGCACTGAGTTAAAACCGCACTTTAACGGTTACAAAACCGCGCTCTTGCCACTATTGAACCGCACAATATATCCACGAACTTGTCGCTGACTGCCCACGGGAAGTCAGCAACAAGTTGTGGCAAAACGTCCGTGCAGTTGTGGCAGTCGAAGCGATATATACAAATCAAGTGCTAGTTGTCTTGGGGCTTTTATCCAAAAACAAATAAATGGTTGCTGCCGATGTAATTATTGTTGTGAATATGGCAATGAGCACTGTTATATCCATTCCCTTGTTTTCATAGCTTAATTGCACTGTATAATTGCCCTTAGGTATAACTGCTGAAATATAGCCATCTGAGGTTTCTGACAGTTCAGCATCTCCTACTGATCTTCCGTCTTGATATAATGTCAATTTGTAATTATCAACGTAGGTCATTGATACAACTATCTCGGTATCCTTAGCAAAGTCAGTATCAAAATTTAGCGTATCCAAATCTGCTTTTATCGGAATTTCAATATTATCCCCATAGGAACAGATAGGAGAGACTCCGTCTATTTCCATAAGTTTCATGCCGTGTGTCCAATCATGCACACTTGATATTGTCAATTTAGGGCATTTTTCAATGACTTTGGTGAATGCTTCAATAGCTTTCGGACTATTTTTATCGACCAGAACATATTTTACTCCGTTTGATATCATCTGATCTTCAAACTTATTTATCCATTCGGGGTCTTTCATATATTGCAGATAACTTAATGGTGATGCTACCATATTGCACATCATACCTTCATCTGTGATACTGCTCATTATCGCATTGCTCTGATCAAAGCCTTTCTTGGAAAATATATTATCATAACCGTTTAAGGAAAACAAGCCATACTCAGTGCTGATATTTTTTGTAAAACCATAAAAACATATTTTAGAACTATATTCAATTGGGTTATTGTAATACGTCACGTTATCTCTATAAATCTTTCCTATCGTAAGAAATCTGTAATTATTGTCTATATGGTTTTTATCAAGCAAGATTTCAACTTCTGACTTAATGTTCTTATAATCCAAATAATCATAGTGCTTATTGTTAATGTATACATGATTGCCAGAGAGCATGAAATAGAGTACAATAACGAATGAAGAAACGGAGCTTATTATTGAAGCAATTATAGCTGTTTTATAATATTTTTTTATGCCATCCAGCTTATACGCCCCCGTCACTATTATGAGCGGTACATAAATAAACGAGCATTTATACAGAAATCGAAATTCACGGATAAAAGGTAGATGACTTAATATATCAGCAATGCCATGCCCACTTCCCTCTGCCATTATAACAAAGAACGCCGCCGCAAAAAGGAAACAGTGCATAAGTTTCTCAGACTCGTTATATTCATTTTGACATTTTCCTTTTATAAAGAAGTAAATATAGTATACTATGACAGCAAGATATAATACAATATCTAGCTTTAGTAAAAGAAACAACAGAATTAAAAACAGCACACAGCTTGTTCTTAATTTAGGCGACGTCAGGTAATGGGTATCAGATCTCTGGTCACGAACTAACAAACACACAACACCGACTGCAGTTAGAACAAC
>NZ_LARF01000024.1:0-33211 GCF_000980385.1 Ruminococcus sp. N15.MGS-57 | reverse complement strand
TCCTTACCCCTCGGTTACAAGCGTGACCGAAACACAAATACTGTTTTGGTAGACGATGAAACAGCTTGGATAGTGCAGGAAGTATTCAAGCTATACGTTGACGGCTACGGCTTGACCACAATCGCAAAGAAGATGAACGAACGTGGAATAAAATCACCAGAATACTATCAGCGCAGAAAGCTAGCAGATTGGAAACCCGACATCTCTAAAAAATACTTGTGGGTACAAACAGCAGTCAAACGCATTCTCACAAATGAATTATACATTGGCACAATGGTTAATCATAAGACAGTAACTTCAAAAATATACAAAACCAAAACTTTCATTCCGCCCGAAGAACAGTATCGCCATGAGAATTTCTGCGAACCAATAATTGATGAAACAACTTGGAAACAGGCACAGTTTTTACTGGAACAGCGTTCACAGATTAATCCACGTTCGCAAAATGGCAGGAATCTTCATCGCTATTCCGGATTAATAAAATGCTCCGACTGCGGGGCTTGCTTTGTAGCTCGCACAAGAAAATGGAAAGGCAAAGAGTACGTTGAATACACTTGCAACAGCGCACACCGCTACGGCAAGCAATACTGTACTCCGCACACAGTCCGTGAAAATCAGCTTGACGCTTTGATCGAAGATGAAGTCCGAGGACTTCGTGAAACGATACTTGCCGAAAGCGAACGCTACAACAAGATTGTCAAGGATTGGGTAAAGAAAAAGCCGCTGTATGAACGTCAGATACAGCAGCTCAACGATAAGATATTATCACTCCGACAGCAGATCGAAGATTTGATTATAGAGCGAATCGGCGACAGAGAACACGCACAAGTTTACAACAATATGATTACTAAGCGTGAAGAAGAAATATCCGCTATTGAAAAACGGATAACCGACTTGAGGGAATATGACAAAATCTGCAAACAGAGAAAAGAACAGCTTAAAAACACAACACAGATACTTGATGAAATCCTGTCCGAGGGTACGATTTCGGATATCAATCTAAGAATGTTAGTCAAGCGAATTTTCATTCATCAAAATGAAGATAAAAGTCTTGATATCAGATTCGAGATGAACGGAGAGTTTAATGGAACTGTCAGCGTGTTTATTGAGCCAACAGAAGAATTAGAAAGTGCATAGAAATTAAAACGAAATCCGCAGTATCGCCTGCGGATTTGTTCGTTACATATATGAATATATTAACCGACAGACGCATTAGCTATGGTAGTGCGTTTTAGCATAATATCAATTAAAAATTGTTCTTAGAGCCAGCGTGTCTGCCCATTTATTTTTACTGGAGCAAAAGAAAAAAGCCCGATAAAATCGAGCTTTTCGTGGTGCGGATGACGGGACTTGAACCCACATGACCTTGCGATCACTAGCACCTGAAGCTAGCGCGTCTGCCAATTCCGCCACATCCGCATATAAAAATTTGAAACTTTTACTCGGCTCAAATCCAAAACCGAGGTGGGTGCTTATCACACTAATCCACATTTATGATGAACCAGAAAGCAGCCAAGCAAATAAATTCACTGTCGTTACGCTGCCTGAAGCTAGCGCGTCTGCCAATTCCGCCACATCCGCATATTTAACGTTGCTCAATGCAACGTATATATTATATCATATTACACGTACTTTGTCAATACTTTTTCGCAGTTTTTTCGATAAAAACGCCAAAAAATAAAGCCTGACTAAAAAGTCAGGCTGATTTTTATATCGGAATCATCACCCGTTTTTAAACTGCTCACTAAGAGCCTGATCGCTCATGCCGAAAGTCACAAGCTTGCTGAAATACTTGTTCTTCATAAGCGCCTTGATAAGTATTACACCAACTATCGTTACGCATACAAATTCGCCTAAGGCTACCCAGCCCATGTTCACAAGAAGCGGCGTCTTGAAGACATATGTCAGTTCAAAGCCAACTATCACCGCATTTGATATCACCGGGAAAAGCGACGCAACTACAAGATTTACCTTGTTTCTCAGCAGATAGATAAGAACCGCTGCCACAACTGTAGCAAGCGTTCCAAATACTACGTCCACCATTCCGAGCGTACTGAATAGATTGACTATCAAACAACCTATAGAAAGCGAAATGATGTAATCCTTGTTGAAATAACAAAGTAGCATCAAAACCTCAGATATGCGGAACTGTACCTGTCCGTATGCAAGCGAGCTGCAAAGCATCGTAGCCACAACGTATATCGCTGCAATAAGTCCCATGTTTGTTAAACGACGTGCACTGAAAATTTCCATAAAAAAATCTCCTTGTTTTTATTTGTGAGTGGTTGATCTAGGTTACACTCTATTTAATTGGAAAATAAAATAACATAAAAAGGCTGCCGCCGAAACGACAGCCCGTTTATTTACGTTAATTTAGCTATTGATTAAGCCTTGCCAACAGAACCGAAGAGTTCCATCTTCTCCTTGACCTTAGCCTTGATAGCCTCGAAACCAGGTTTGAGAAGCTTTCTTGGGTCAAAGCCCTTGCCCTGAAGATCCTTGCCCTCTTCAATGTACTTTCTTGTAGCCTCCTGGAATGAAAGCTGGCACTCTGTGTTTACGTTGATCTTTGCAACGCCAAGTGAGATTGCCTTCTTGATCATGTCATCAGGAATACCTGTACCACCGTGAAGTACCAGTGGCATATCGCCAACCTTTTCCTTGATAGCAGCAAGTGTCTCGAATGAAAGACCTGGCCAGTTTGCTGGATACTTACCGTGAATGTTACCGATACCAGCTGCGAGCATTGTAACGCCGAGATCAGCGATTGTCTTGCACTCGTCTGGATCTGCGCACTCGCCCATACCTACAACGCCGTCCTCTTCGCCGCCGATAGAACCAACTTCACACTCAATTGAAAGACCAAGCTGATCTGCAACGTGAACGAGTTCAGTTGACTTAGCAAGGTTCTCATCAAATGGATAATGTGAACCGTCGAACATGATAGATGAGAAACCAGCCTTTACGCACTTGTAGCAGCCCTCATATGTTCCGTGGTCAAGATGAAGTGCAACAGGTACTGTGATACCAAGCTCTTCGTCCATTGCCTTAACCATAGCGGCAACTGTCTTAAAGCCTGTCATGTACTTGCCTGCGCCTTCAGATACACCAAGAATTACAGGTGACTGCAGTTCCTGAGCAGTGAGAAGGATAGCCTTTGTCCACTCAAGGTTGTTAATATTGAACTGACCTACAGCATACTTGCCTGCAAGTGCCTTCGTCATCATTTCCTTAGCTGAAACTAACATTTTTTAACGACCTCCGTTATTTAAAATTTTCCTCTATTATTATACAACATTACACCGTAAATTGCAATAGCGTGACATTAATTTAACAATTATGTAACATTTAAACCTCGTACATCTCGATGACCTTCTGAGCCACCTCGATCTTTGTGCATCTCTTATCCATAGCCTGCTTTTCAAGATATTTATGAGCCTGCTGTTCTGTAAAGCCAAGATACTGCATAAGTGAGCACTTTGCTCTGTTTATCGTTCTTATCTCTTCAAGCTTTTTGTGCAGTTTCAGGTTCTCAGACCTTATGCCCAGCATTCTTTTTCTTGCGGCACTGACAAATTTCATTGAACGGTAAAAATACTGTCTGCCTAGTGGCTTTGGTATCACCATTACGCCGAAATCTTCCAGTTTATCCGCAAGGATATCCGCATTTTCCGACTTTGCGATAGCCACACAGCTTGCGTCAGTTGAGGTGCAGACTATCTCCGCAAGCTCGTTGCCATATTCGTCTGACAATGGACAGTTTATCACGACACAGTCATAACTGCCTGACCCTACCGCACGCCTTGTTTCAAGACCCGTTGCGGCTATAGAAGTCTTGCAGGTGGGAAAGGTTTCTTTTAACAGACTCACAAGCATAGCTGTTGCCTTGTCATTGCTTGAAGCCACAAGTATCCTGTCCATTTCCCCACCTCCTTTTTTTAGCTTTCTCTGACATTACAGATGATAAAAATATCTGGCTGTTTCAAACTGCTCCTTATCGGCAGCTCTCTCATATTCTATGATAAGCTCCTTTTCTATTGCGATAAAACGCTCCAACATATGCTCAGGAAGCCTATCCGCAAGAAACTCGCTCTTTTCAGCACGTTCCACTGCCTCTTTCAAAGACTGCGGAAGTGTTTCAAGCTTTGCAAGCTCGCTTTCATCTGCCGAGCCTATATTGAAATTAAAAGGTTTTGGAAGTTCTTCCTTATTTATAACGCCGTCTATGCAGGCATAAATAAGCAGACCCATAGCAAAGTAAGGATTACAGGTGTTGTCTGCTGAACGGAGTATTATACCATTCTCATCTGTATCAGCAAGCGGTGCACGAAGAAGCTGTGCATAATTTTCATGTGACCATGAAATGTACTTAGGTGCAAGCAGACTGCCAAAACGTTTGTATGAATTTGTAGTGGTGTTTAGAAACAGCGTCATATCGCCAACGTTTTTCAATATTCCTGCTATCATGCGCTCAGCCTCTTTGGAAAGTCCGCCAAGCTGAGGTCTGAAAACATTTTCCGTGCCTTTCATGCACATGAGCATTATATGCAGACCAGATCCGCAGTTGTCGACGATAGGCTTTGGCATGAACGTTGCGTAAAGCCCATTTCTGTCAGCCACAGATTTTACAACGTTCTTGAATGTCACAAGATTATCGGCGGCTTTCAGTGCGTTTGAATACTGAAAATCTATCTCGTTCTGACCTGGACCGGTTTCATGTCTTGAGCTTTCTGGGAAAATATCCATTTGCTCAAGTGTCAGGCAGATATCACGTCTGAGGTTTTCTCCCCTGTCAACAGGTGCAGCGTCACAATAGCCTGCATAATCGTGAGGACGCTTTGTAGGCATATCAGTATCGTCCTTTTCAAAGCAGTAAAACTCGCATGAAGTACCTATCTGGAAGTTATATCCCTTGCCCTTCGCATATGCGATAGCAGTTTTGAGGAAAAACCTGCCATCCCCCTCGAAAGCCGTTCCGTCAGGATATTTCAGGTGGCAGAAAAATCTTACTACCCTGCCGTGCTGCGGTCGCCATGGAAGAAGCGCCAGCGTATCAGGGTCAGGGAAAAGTCTAAGGTCTGAAGCAGTCACATTCAAAAAGCCACCGAGCTTTGAAGCGTCAAAGATAAGTCCCTCTCTGAATATTTTCGGCAGCTCGCCTGCTATAACAGAGATAGTCTTTAGCGAACCGAATATATCGCAGAACATGAGCTTTACGAACTTTACGTCGTTTTCTTCAACGAACTGCAAAACCTCTTTCTCTGTGTATTTCATAATAAATCCTCCGTAATGATACTGTTCAGAAAAGTTTTCCGTTCCTTACTTATAATTATATCTGAACAGCCAATTCTGTAAAACCGAGCAGTTATAAAGATTTTGTTACTTTATTTTTACCTTGCGTTATTTGTCGATATCCTCCAGCCAAAGCTTAGCCACAGCGTCAGACGGCATTCTCCAATCCCCTCTCGGTGACAGGGTAACAGAACCGATCTTTGCGCCGTCAGGCAGGCAGGAGCGTTTGAACTGCTGTGAGAAAAATCTGCGATAGAATGTTTTGAGCCACTTGTCTATGACCTCGTCAGGATAATCCCCCTCAAAGGCATATTTCGCAAGCCTTTTCACCTTTGACGGCTCAAAGCCCCAGCGTATGCCATAGTAAAGGAAGAAGTCATGAAGCTCATATGGACCGACAAGGTCTTCTGTTTTCTGTGTCATCTCAGTGCCACTCTCGTCGGTAGGAAGAAGCTCAGGAGAAACAGGAGTGTCCAAAATATCGTACAGTACATCTCTAAGAGTATCAGATGTGCAGGTGTCGCCGTAATACTGAACGATATGCCTTACCAAGGTCTTAGGGATAGATGCGTTCACACCATACATGGACATATGGTCGCCGTTGTAGGTCGCCCAGCCGAGAGCAAGCTCGCTCAGGTCGCCTGTGCCGACCACCATTCCGCTCACCTGATTTGCGATATTCATAAGCACCTTTGTGCGCTCTCTCGCCTGACCATTCTCGAACACAACGCTGTGATCGTTATAATCGTGACCGATATCTTCAAAATGCTGTAAAACTGCATTTGAGATATCCACCTCTCTGAACGTTACCCCCAAAGCGTCGCAAAGTATCTCCGCATTGGAGCGTGTGCGCTTTGTTGTGCCAAAGCATGGCATCGTCACCGCAACGATATCAGTATGAGGACGTTTCAGCAAGTCCATTGCCATTACACATACAAGCAGTGCAAGCGTAGAATCAAGTCCCCCTGAAATGCCAATGACCACAGTTTTGGAATGTGTGTGTGCGATACGCTTCATAAGTCCATGGGATTGCATTTGCAAAATGAGGTGACAACGCTCATTTCTCTCCGCCTGATTTGCAGGGATAAAAGGCGTTTTAGAAAATTTCCTTGTAAGCTTGGTATCACACATATCAAAGGTGATATAATCTACAGGCAGAACGTCAAGAAAATACGGCTTATAAATTTCATTTAGCTGATCCCAAACCGAATTGCTCTCAGGATAGGTGGAGATCTTTCTTCTCTCGAACGCAAGCTTTTTGAAGTCTATCTCAGATATAGTTATGCCGTTTTCAAAAAGTCTGCTCTCTGCAAGTATAGAGCCGTTTTCCGCAATGATATTGTGACCCGAAAAGACCATATCCTGCGTTGACTCACCGTCACCGGCGGAGCAGTAGATATATCCTGCCACCAGTCTTGCAGACTGATTTGACACAAGCTGTCTGCGGTAAGAATCCTTGCCGATGACCTCATCGCTTGCGGACAGATTGCAAATAAGCGTTGCACCCGATTTAGCAAGATAATTTGAAACAGGGTCAGCCACCCACAGATCCTCGCAAAGCTCAAAGCCTATCTTCACGCAGTCGCTTGGCTGCTCGCCGTTGTTTTCCCAGTTGTCAAGCTCAAAGACATACTGTCCCATTTGTGCAGAATGCATATCGTCATCGGCAAAATACTGTGTAAGCTCAAGCTGGATATTGCCGCCCATATATGGTGCAAAATGCCTTGCCTCATAAAACTCGTTATAATTCGGTAAATGCGTTTTCGGTATAAATTTCAGTATCTCACCGTTTTGTATAACTGCCGCACAGTTATAAAGCTTGCCCTTTGCCCTCACAGGCATACCAACAGCCACAAGCATATCGCTGTTGACAGTTTTCTTCGCTATTTTCACAGCACCGTACATCGCCCTATCAAGCAAAGCGTTCTGAAAGAACAAGTCCTGACAGGTATAACCTGTTATGCAAAGCTCAGGGAACACAGCGACCTTTACGCCCTCTTCCCTGCACTTTTCAAGTTGACTGATTATTTTATCCACATTGAAGTCAACGTCTGCCACCTGTATCTCAGGGGTGCAGGCGGCGACCTTTATAAAACCGTCTTTCATAAAAATAAGCTCCTTACAAGAAATTATCATTGTTATCATTATACCATTTTTTATAGGTATAAGTCAATGATTTTTACAGTATAGCAAAACTATTTTAGAACGATACTAGACAATCGGCCACTAATGTGTTAAAATTGAGATATCACATCAAAGGGGGAACGCCATATGAACAAGCTGTGGGATAAGTTTCTTTTAGGCCTTAGCTGCTGTGCATTCATGCTTGCAGAGGGAACAGATCCGTCAAACATCACCACATTGCTATTGGCTGTCATATGCTCCGCTATCTTTCAAATAAAACCAAGCTCTGCCGTTGCATACCTTTCAGTTATTGCGTACAGCTCACTTTGCATTTTCAGCAAAGAAGCTTTGATACTCGCCCCTTTGGTGCTTTATGATGCTTTCTGTACAAAATTTTACCCTGCTATGGTCTTAACATTCATAGGCGTACTTGCAAATATATTCACTCTGGGAAAAGACATCTTCCCGCTTGTCGCTCTTTTTTTGGTAAGCTTCACAATTTCAAGCCGCAGCGTTCTGAACGAAAAGCTGACAAAAATGCTCATAAATACTCGTGACAATTCAAAAGAACTTACCACCCAGCTTGTAGAGAAAAACAAAGCCATGCAGAGAAATCAAGACTACGAGATATATCTTGCCACTCTGAAAGAGCGTAACCGCATTGCAAGGGAGATACACGATAACGTGGGACATATGCTCACAAGGTCTATTTTACAGCTTGGTGCGCTCTCGGTCATAAACAAAGATGAAACTGTCGGTGAAGCCATCAACGACCTGAGCGGCACGCTAAACACCGCCATGACGAGCATACGAAGCAGCGTTCATGATCTTCATGACGATTCTATCGCACTAAAGCCTGCTGTTGAAGACTGCATAAGACCTCTGAAAGACAGATTTGCAGTAAGCTGTGATTATGACTTTTCCGAAAGAATGTCACGAGATGTGAAGCTTTGCTTTATTGGCGTTATAAAAGAAGCGCTTTCCAATACTGCAAAGCACAGCAACGGTGACAGCATAAAAATAATCATTCGTGAACACCCTGCTCTTTATCAGCTTAGTATTGCAGACAACGGAAGCTGTCCCGAAAAGATAGACGAAAGCGGCATGGGGCTTGCCAATATGCGTGAGCGTGCGGCTTCTTTAAATGGAAACATAAACATCACATCGGGCAGCAAGGGATTCCGCATTTTTCTGTCTGTGCCGAAACAAAGCCTGACTGAACGGAGGTCTTGACATGAACATTGTTATAATAGATGATGACAAGCTTGTGGCGGTGTCGCTGAAAACCATTCTTGAAAGCACAGGCAGTGTGAAAGTTCTTGCCATGGGAAGCTGCGGCGAGGAAGCCATAGAGCTTTATTCTCTTCTCAAGCCTGATGTTCTGCTTATGGATATCCGCATGAACGGCATGAGCGGCATTGAAGCCGGCGAAAAGATCCTTGCTGGGTACCCTGACGCAAGGATACTTTATCTTACCACGTTTTCTGATGATGAATACATTATAAAGGCTGTGCTTATGGGAGCAAAGGGATATATTTTAAAGCAGGATTTTGAAAGCATATGCCCTGCCCTTGAAACCGTCATGAATGGGCAGACAGTTTTCGGCTCAGATGTTGCAAGCAAGCTTCCTGAGCTTCTTACCAATCACAGCAGTTTTGATTTTGACCACTACGGCATAGTCGAAAAAGAGCAGGAGATAATCGAACAGGTGGCAAAAGGGCTTTGCAACAAGGAGATAGCCTCACTGCTTTATCTCAGCGAGGGCACAGTGCGAAATTACATCAGCACTATCCTGGAAAAGCTCTCCCTCCGTGACCGCACACAGCTTGCTATTTTCTACTACACCAACATACAATAGCACTACAATTTCATAAAAAGTAAAGAGGAGACGGCATGACCGCTCCTCTTTTTGTTATTATTACATTTTAGCTCTTTCCTTAGCTCTCTGTGAGTTGCTCAGAATACGCTTTCTTATTCTTATGCTCTTTGGAGTTACTTCAAGAAGCTCATCATCAGCGAGAAACTCAAGTGAATCCTCAAGGCTGAGATTTCTTGGCGGAACAAGTCTGAGCGCGTCATCAGAACCGCTTGCACGAGTATTTGTAAGGTGCTTCTTCTTGCAGACATTTACAACAAGGTCTTCCTGCTTTGGTGAAGCGCCAACTATCATTCCCTCATATACAGGTGTGCCTGCTGTGATGAACAGCTCGCCTCTCTCCTGTGCGTTGTAAAGACCGTATGTTACAGCCTCGCCTGTTTCAAACGCAACAAGTGAGCCCGTTGCTCTCTTTGGTATCTCGCCCTTATATGGCTCGTAGTCATGGAATACAGAGCTCATGATACCCTCACCCTTTGTGTCTGTAAGGAACTCGCTCTTGTATCCGAAAAGTCCTCTTGCAGGGATAAGGAATTCAAGTCTCATTCTGCTTCCAACAGGTGCCATTTCCTGAAGCTCGCCCTTTCTTGCACCTATCTTCTCCATAACAGAACCTACGCAGTTCTCAGGAACGTCAATAACAAGTCTTTCGATAGGTTCACAAAGCTTGCCCTCTATCTCCTTGAACAGAACGTGCGGTGTTGAAACGCCAAGCTCATAACCCTCACGACGCATATTCTCGATAAGGATAGAAAGGTGCATTTCGCCACGGCCTGCGACCTTGAATGCGTCTGTGCTGTCTGTTTCAGAAACTCTCAGTGAAACGTCCTTAAGAAGCTCCTTGAAAAGTCTGTCTCTCAGGTGACGGCTCGTTACGAACTTGCCCTCTCTGCCTGCGAACGGCGAATTATTTACAGAGAATGTCATTTCAACTGTAGGCTCAGATATCTTTACAAAAGGAACAGCCTCAAAGTTGCCGAAGTCGCAGATAGTGTCACCGATAGTGATGTTCTCGATACCGCTTATACAAACGATATCGCCAGCCTTTGCACTCTGGCATGGAACTCTGTTAAGTCCCTCTATCTGATACATTGTAACGATCTTGCCACGATATTCCTTCTTAGTCTGATGATAGTCGCCGATCGTAACGTCCTGATTAACTTTCATTTCGCCACGCTCGATACGGCCGATAGCTATTCTTCCTACATACTCGTTGTAGTCGATAGCGGAAACAAGATACTGCATTGGACCCTCAGTATCTACCTCTGGTGCAGGGATATAGCTGAGTATCTCGTCAAAGAGAGGTATCATATCCTTGCCCTCTTCATCAGGTGAGTGAGTAGCTGTACCTGCTCTGCCTGAGCAATAAAGAATAGGGCTGTCAAGCTGCTCGTCAGTAGCGTCAAGATCCATGAGAAGCTCGAGAACTTCGTCGCCTACCTCGTTAAGACGAGCGTCAGGTCTGTCTATCTTATTGATAACGATGATTATTTTATGACCAAGCTCAAGTGCTTTCTGAAGCACAAATCTTGTCTGTGGCATTGGACCCTCGGCTGCGTCCACAAGCAGTATAACACCGTTTACCATTTTAAGAACACGCTCTACCTCACCACCGAAATCAGCATGGCCTGGGGTGTCGATAACGTTTATCTTAACGTCCTTATACTTGATAGAAGTATTCTTTGCAAGGATAGTGATTCCTCTCTCACGCTCGATATCGTTTGAATCCATGACTCTTTCTTCTACAGCCTGATTTTCTCTGAAAGTACCGCTCTGCTTGAGCATCTGGTCTACAAGGGTAGTCTTACCGTGGTCAACGTGGGCAATAATAGCAACATTTCTTAAATCTTCTCTAATCATACATACTCCTCCGATTTATCAAGACACAGCAAAGCGAATGCTTTCTGTAACGATTTGCTTAATATATTTCGCAAAAATTATAAACAATAAAAATTATAAATATATTTTCTCCCATCAAAGGAAAGAAAATCGTAATTTTTCACAAAAAGCCTATAAAACACAAAAGCACCTTGCGAAATTTTCCGCAAGGTAACTTTCCTAATTGAGAATTATAGCACATTTTTGCCGATTTGTCAAGAAAAAAGTATCATTCACAGGTTACGCCTTGTATGGTGTGCCTTAGATTAAATGATTTATGTTTTTGGCTGTTTTACACAATATTGCGTCACTAATATTTTACACAAAAATAGTTGAAATCGTGGCATAAAAGTTATATAATATTAATAATCAAAGATATAACTTTGATAACAGAGATCATATATTTTGAAAGGCGGAATAATCAAATGGCTAACAGAATGATACTTAATGAAACTTCATATTTCGGTGCAGGCTCGATCAGCGAGATAGTTACAGAGGCAAAGAAGAGAGCTTTTAAAAAGGCTCTTGTTGTAACAGACCCTGACCTTATCAAATTTAACGTTGCAAAGAACGTTACAGATCTTTTGGAGGAAGCAGGACTTGCTTATGATATATTCTCTCAGGTAAAGGCTAACCCTACTGTAAAGGTAGTAAAGGCTGGTATCGAAGCTTTCAAGGCAGCAGATGCTGACTATCTTATCGCTATCGGCGGCGGCTCATCAATGGACACTGCAAAGGCTATCGGTATCATCATAAACAACCCTGAATATGCTGACGTTACTTCTCTTGAGGGCGCTATTGACACAAAGAACCCTTGCGTTCCTATAATCGCAGTTCCTACAACAGCAGGCACAGCCGCAGAGGTAACTATCAACTATGTTATCACAGACGAGGAGAAGAAGAGAAAGTTCGTTTGCGTTGACCCTCATGATATCCCGGTAGTTGCTATAATCGACGCAAAGATGATGTCATCAATGCCTAAGGGACTTACAGCTTCAACAGGTATGGACGCTCTTACACACGCTATCGAGGGCTACACAACACTTGGCGCTTGGGAGCTTACAGACATGATGCACCTTAAAGCAATAGAGATAATCTCACGTTCACTGAGAAAGGCTGTTGAGAATGACCCACAGGGCAGAGAAGATATGGCTCTCGGTCAGTATATCGCAGGCATGGGCTTCTCAAACGTTGGTCTTGGCGTTGTTCACGGCATGGCTCACCCGCTCGGTGCATTCTATGACACACCTCATGGTATCGCAAATGCAGTTCTTCTTCCGTATGTAATGGAGTACAACGCTGAATACACAGGCGAAAAGTTCAAGTACATCGCAGAAGCAATGGGCATTGACACAACAGGCATGAGCCAGGCTGAATACAGAGCAGCCGCAGTAAACGCAGTTAAGCAGCTTTCAAAGGACGTTGGAATCCCTGAGAAGCTCCACGAGATAGGCGTTAAGGAAGAGGATCTTCAGGCTTTGAGCGAATCTGCATTCGCAGACGTATGCACAGGAGGAAATCCAAGACCTTGCACAGTTGAGTCTATCCTCGGCATTTATAAGACAGCATTCTAATTCAAAAATCTTTTATCTGCCCTCGGTTTTCGGGGGCAGATTTTTATTGCCCGAAAAGAATATTTATGGTATAATACATTTAAAGTGAGTTTTAAGTTCATAGGTTATCATATATCGTAAGATATTATACTGACTTATAGGGAGGAATTTTAATGAGATTACTTCTTGCTGAGGACGAGGTGGAGCTTGCAAATGCGCTTTCGGCAGTGCTTAAACACAAAAACTATTCTGTTGACGCTGTTTACAACGGCATCGACGCATACAACTATGCAATTGCACAGGATTATGACGGCATAATACTTGACATTATGATGCCTGGTATGGACGGCATACAGGTGCTTACAAAACTCCGTGAAAAGGGTATCGACTCCCCTGTTCTGCTGCTCACTGCAAAGTCTGATATTGACGATAGGATAACCGGACTTGATTCGGGTGCTGACGATTATCTTACAAAGCCATTTGCAATGGGCGAGCTTCTTGCGAGAATAAGGGCAATGACACGCCGCCGCACTGAGTTTGCACCCTCTACCCTTACTTTTGGAAACGTTTCTCTCAACAGGCAGAGCTTTGAGCTTTCAGGTCCTAACGGCTCTCAGAAGCTTGGCAACAAAGAGTTTCAAATGATAGAAGCCCTTATGCTAAATCACGGCACGCTTATTTCCACAGAGCGTTTCATGGAAAAGATATGGGGCTATGACTCTGACGCTGAGATAAACGTGGTGTGGGTATATATTTCATATTTGCGTAAAAAGCTTGGTCTTATCGGTGCAGATATCGAAATAAAAGCCACAAGAGGCGTGGGCTACACACTAGAGGAAAAGCATAATGATTAAGCGTTTACAGCGGAAATTCGTTGTTATCGCCGCTGTGTGCCTTCTTATCGTAGAGTTTACCATAATAGGCGGCATAAATGGAGTGAACATCTATCAGACCAACAAGAATGCAGACGATCTGCTGAACATAATAATCGAAAATGACGGCAGATTTCCTGAGTTCGACCCCAAGGGCATGAAACATGACAAGCCGCAGGATAATTCAGACAGCGCCTCTCCCCCTGAGAGCAAAAAGCCTGATAAGCACAGAGGCTTTAACGAGGAAACTAAGTATCAGACAAGGTATTTTGTTGTATATGCCGACAGCAATGGCGAAATAACCAAGGTAGATACAGGACACGTTGCGGCGGTGTCAAGTTCGCAGGCTATAGAATACGGCAAAAGCGTTCTTGACAGCGGCAAGACTTCAGGCACGTCAGGAAACTACCGCTACAAAACAGGCGACACCGACAAAGGCAAGATAATAGTTTTCATGGACTGCCGCAGTGACAGTGCCACCAAAAATCGCTTTTTGCTGGTGTCGTGCGCTATAGGTGCGGCAGGATATATACTTGTATGTCTGCTTATCATAATCTTCTCAAAGCGTGCCATAAGACCTGTTGTGGAAAGCTTTGAAAAGCAAAAGCAGTTCATCACCGACGCAGGGCACGAGATAAAAACGCCGCTGGCCATAATCTCCGCAAACACGGAAGTTCTTGAAATGGTGTCAGAGCCAAACCAGTGGACGGTGAGCATAAAAAATCAGATAACAAGGCTAAACGGTCTGCTAAAAGAGCTTTTAAGCCTTGCAAAAATGGAGGAGGAAAAGCCTGCTCTTACCATGGCTGATTTCAATATCTCTGACGCTGTTTATGACGCCGCTTCGCCTTTTACTACCCTTGCGGAAACAAAGGGCAAAAAGCTCACCATTGATGTTGCCAACGGACTTTCCTATCACGGCGACGAGGGTGCGATAAGACAGCTTGTTTCTATCCTCACGGAAAATGCAGTAAAATATGCTGACGAGGATGGCGAGATAATAGTAAAGCTTTTCACTTCTCATAATGGCAAGGAAACAGACCTAGAAGTTTCAAACACCTGCAAAGAACCACCGCAAGGCGACCTAACAAAACTTTTTGACAGATTTTATCGTGACGACAGCTCACGTTCTCGGTCAAAAGGCGAGAAAAAGGGTGGCTACGGCATTGGGCTTTCTATTGCACAGGCAATAGTCAGGTCGCACAAAAGCAAGATATCATGCAAAGCCGAAAACGGCATGATGATATTTACAGCACAGCTTAAATAACTGCAAAGCAGAGTTGGTCACCAGCCGCTCTGCTTTTTTATAATATGACATTTGTCACATGAAGATGTGACTTTGCTCACTAGCTTTTTGGCGGATAGTATTGTATAATGATAATACAAACTAAGGGAGGTTTTTCTTATGGCTGAAACTGTAGTAAAAATAGACAATTTGGTAAAAAGATACAAGGAGCTTATTGCTCTTGACCACTTTGATCTTGAAATAAAAAAAGGCGAGGTCTTCGGACTTCTCGGTCCTAACGGTTCGGGTAAGACCACCACGATAAACTGCCTGCTCTCACTGTTGGCATACGATAAGGGCGACATCGAGATATTCGGTGAAAAAATGTCCCCTGTGAACTATGGGGTAAAAAAGCGTATTGGCGTTATAATGCAGAATGTTGCGGTTTTTGACGAGCTGACTGTGTATGAGAACATTGACTATTTTTGTGGGCTTTACATCACCGACAAAGCCACACGAAAGAAATATGTTGACGATGCCATAGCTTTTGTGGGGCTTGAGGACTTCGTGAAGTTCCACCCTAAAAAGCTTTCAGGCGGTCTGCTCAGACGACTTAACATTGCCTGTGGTATCGCACACAAGCCTGAGCTTATCATACTCGACGAGCCGACAGTTGCTGTTGACCCACAATCAAGAAACAAGATACTGGAGGGCATTTTACAGCTCAACCGTGAGGGTGCGACTATAATTTACACCTCCCACTACATGGAGGAAGTCGAGCAGATATGCACCCGTATCGCCATAATGGATAAGGGCAGTAAAATAGCCGAGGGTACTACAGAGGAACTCAAACGCATGATAAAGAACACCGAAACTATCACCGCCGAGATACTCCAGCTTCCTGAAAACGTCCGTGAACAAATAGAAGCTTTGGAACACGTTTATAATGTTTCCTATGCCGACAACAAGCTCGTTGCACGCTGTACAGGGGGACGGCACAATCTTATTGAGATACTGAAAATATTGCAGGAAAATCAGGTGGGCTTCGGCAGCGTTTATTCTGAGCAGCCTACCCTCAATGACGTTTTCCTTGAAATAACCGGCAAAGCTCTCAGGGATAAGGAGTGATAGAATGTTCTCACACATATTCAAATACGAATTTAAAAGCTGTCTGCGTCAAAAAGCCATACTCTTCTGGCTCATAGCCTTTCCTATAATACTGGGTTGCTTTTTTAAGATGGCGTTTTCAGGAATATACGAAAAAGATGTTGTATTCAATGCGATACCTGTTGCGGTGACAAATATAGAAGAAAACGATATCCTTAAACAGGTGCTTGAACAGATAACAGATAGTGATGAGGCTCTTTTCAAGGTGACGTATACAGACATTGACAAGGCAGAAGAAATGCTTAAAAGCGAGGATATAAAAGGCATTATAAAGGCTTCCGACCTCTCCCTTGAGTTTGGCTCAACAGGTATCCAGCAGACCATTGTAAAGACTTTCATACAGCAATACAAAACTCAGGAAAAGATAATAACCGACACTGCAAAGAACGCTCCGCAAAAGCTTGATAAGGTCATAGCTTCCCTTTCTGAGAAGATAAGCCCAAATGAGGATATACCTCTCCACGGCAATCCTGACATAACGATACAGTTTTTCTATAATCTCCTTGCCATGACGGCACTTTTCGGCTCGATGTCAGGTCTGTTCGTGGCACAGGAAAATCAGGGCGACCTGTCTGCACTTGGCGCAAGACGTTGCTGTTCTCCAGTGAACAAGCTTACAAGCATAACGGCAACACTCCTTGCTTTTCATGTGGTGGAAATGATATGCATGGTGATATCAGTGACGTTCCTGAGATTTGTGCTTAAAGTGGATTTCGGCAGTAAGCTCCCCCTTGTTTACCTTGCCGCAGTGCTAGGCGGAATAATGGGAATATCCATGGGATTTTTCGTTGGCTCTTTCCGCATAAAAGAGGGTTTAAAAATGTCTGTAGTCATGGCGGTATCAATGACCTGCTGTTTCTTCAGCGGTCTTATGTCAAACACCATGAAAGGCACTGTTGCAGAGCATTGCCCGATATTCAATGAAATAAACCCTGCCGCAGTTATCTCAGACAGCTTCTATTGTCTTAATCTCTACGAAGATTACAGGCGGTTCACAGTAAAGATAATTTCAATGGCGATATACACAGTGCTGTTCACCCTTGGTGGATATGTTCTTACAAGGAGGCGTAAATATGCAAGTCTTTAAGACCTTTATGAAAATACTCAAAACAAGGCTTACGTCTGCTATATTATATCTCGTCATATTTATGGTCATAGCAGTAATAATGGCGGATACTGCAAAAGATAACAATGACTATGAGGACTATAAAATGTCCATATCTGTCATTGACCGTGACAACAGTGCCGAAAGCAAGCGTTTGCAGGACTTTATATTCAGCGGCAACAAAAAGGTGGAGCTTGCAGATGATGAAGACGAGGTCATCGACGCCGTTTATTATCAGCGTGCCAACTATGTTCTGTATATAAACAAGGGCTTTGGCGACAAGATAAACGCAGGGGATTTTGACGGACTTTTTGAGAATTTCAAAATGCCCTCCAGCTACGGCGGACAGCTTTTTGAAAGCAGGCTTGACGGCTATCTTTCAAGCGTAAAGGCATACATGGCGGCAGGCGAAAGCACAGAAAACGCCATGGAGCTTGCCCAAACGGCAGTTTCTCAGCAAGTAAAGGCGGAGCTAAAAAACTTTAACAACAAGGGCGGAACAGATATGCCGGCAATATTCGGCTACTATTTTCAGTATCTTGCATACGTTATGCTTTCCATGCTCATTGTTACCCTTTGCCCCGTTATACTGACGCTAAACAGAAAAGGCGTTCGAGAACGCACAATGTGTTCAAGCCTGACGTCAGCAAACTACAGCAGACAGACGGCTCTTGGGGCAAGCATTTTGGTGTTTAGCATATGGCTTTTGTTTATGATAGTCGCAATAATTTGGGGCAAAACGCTCAGCGTGAAATTCTGGCTCGCCTGCCTTAACAGCTTTGTATATATCATTGCCGCCGCAGGCATAGCAATGATAATAGCGCAGTTTGACCTTAGCGACAACGGCATAAATGCTATATCGAACATAATCGGTCTTGGCATGAGCTTTCTTTGCGGAGTTTTCGTGCCGCAGGAATTGCTCACAGGAGGCGTTCTTGCAGTGGGAAGAT
Source organism: Ruminococcus sp. N15.MGS-57 (assembly GCF_000980385.1). Lineage (NCBI taxonomy): Bacteria > Bacillati > Bacillota > Clostridia > Eubacteriales > Oscillospiraceae > Ruminococcus > Ruminococcus sp. N15.MGS-57. The sequence continues at coordinate 15,169 of NZ_LARF01000024.1, read as the reverse complement.
TGTTCCCTGCATACTGGTACACCAAAGCCAACAATATGCTTTTCGGCATGAGCGGTGGAGTATTCAGCACAAAGGAATATCTCATCTGCATTGGTATCGAGGCATTGTTTGCAGTGGCATTCTTCGCTGTGGCTGCTCTGCTTGTTAAGCAAAAGCGTGAGGGTGATGTAAATTCCCTTGCATAAGTTGACAATAATATGGCTGTGTGTTATACTCTTATTGTTACGGAGCTGACACGCAGCCTTTTTGCGTCAGCTAAAGAAGATCATAGATGAAAAAGAGGAAAAAGTATGGATAGATTACAGCTTGACAAAAATGCAAAGCTCACAGGCAGAGTATATTTCAAAGACGAGGTAATGTGGCTCGGTCTTTCAGGAAGCGGTGCGTCATTCACATTTGACAGCACAAAGCTTGTTTTGAAGCTCAAAGGCGACAATATCGCAGTGGGCGACAATTCTATCGACTATGCAAGGATAGCCGTTTATGTTGACGGCAAGAGAGTAGTTGACGAGATGATCGACTGTGCAGAAAAAGAGGTCACGGTAATAGACCGCACGGAAAACGCTCGGTCAGTTGTGGAGATAATAAAGCTTTCAGAATCTCCAATGTCAGCAGTTGGCATTGAGGCTTTCGCTGAGGGCAGTGCTGAGGCTTTGCCTGAAAAACCGCTTAAAATAGAGTTTATCGGCGACTCTATAACCTGCGGCTATGGTGTTGATGATGAGGACGAAAACCACCAGTTCACCACCGCTACAGAGGACGTTACAAAAGCCTATGCCTACAAGACCGCCAAGGCACTTGACGCTGAATACAGTATGTTTTCAGCCAGTGGCTATGGCATAGTATCAGGCTACACAGAAGGTGACGAGCCTATCAGCGAACAGACAATTCCACAGTTCTATTGCAGCTACGGCTTTTCAAGGGGCAATTTTGCAGGAACTGCTCCGCAGGATATATCATGGGATTTCAGCAAATATATTCCGCAGATAATCGTTATAAACCTTGGCACAAACGACGACAGCTACTGCCGTGACTACAAGGACAGGCAGGCTGTTTTCTCAAAGCTTTATGCTGATTTTCTTGCGGTCGTTCGTGAGAAAAATCCGCAGGCTTACATTCTCTGCACTGTCGGAATAATGGGCGAGAGGATATTCCCTGCTGTTGAGGAGGGAATAAAGATATATCTTAAAAGCCACGCTGACAGCAAGATACGCTCAATGATGTTCCATGAGCAGGACGGCGCAAACGACGGCTTTGTGGCAAACTGGCACCCTACTGAAAAGACCCACAAAAAGGCAGCGGCAGTGCTTACGGAAAAACTCAGAGAGATAATAAAAAGCATATAACAAAAGCGGCAGTCGGTAACGGCTGCCGCTTTTTTGTCATTTTACGCCAATTCTCATTCTGTAGCAGAATGAACAGGAAAGCATGGCTAGTTTCAGAACTGTTCTTTGAAAGCTTTCCTTATAAGAAAACATATTTCAGCACGAAAAGCACTGCAAGCACATACATAAGCGGTGTGATATCCTTGCGCTTTCCGCAAAGAAGATTTATAACAACGTATGAGATTATTCCAAGAGAGATGCCCTCTGAAATGCTGTAGAAAAGAGGCATTGAGAGAATACAAAGATACGCAGGGATAGCCTTTGTATAATTGCCGTCATCAAACTTGATGTCAGTGATAGAGCTGAACATCAAAAAGCCTACTACTATAAGTGCAGGAGCTGTTGCAAAGGATGGTATAGCCGTGAAGATAGGTGCAAAGAACATTGACAGTGCAAACAGCACTGCGGCTGTGATTGAAGTCAGACCTGTTCTGCCTCCCGCGGCAACGCCTGCTGAGGACTCAACGAATGTTGTGGTGGTGGAAGTACCAAGAACTGCGCCTGCCGTTGTGGCAACGGCGTCAGCAAGAAGCGCAGGCTTTATCTGCGGAAGTCTGCCCTTTTCATCAAGCATATCTGCCTTTGAACATACGCCGATAAGAGTGCCTAAAGTGTCGAAAAGGTCAACGAACAGGAAGGAGAATACCACGACTATAAAATTGAAGATACCAATGCTGTGCATATCCACCTTAAAGCACTGACCAAATGTTTCGCCAAGCTTTGAAAAATCCGTTAGCGACATTGTAGGAAAAAGCGAATTATAGCCGCTTTCAGCGTCAGGAACATACAGCCCTACAAGTTGACATATCATGCCTATTACCCATGTTGCCACTATACCCATAAGAATAGAGCCACGGACTTTTTTGATATATAGGATAATAGTGATGAAAAGTCCCACGATAGTGAGAAGCGCACATATGCCCGAAGTTGTGAAATTCTTGCGGAAGCCTGTTATGGTAACAAGAGTGGCTGAACTGTCAACGCAAAGTCCAGCATTCTGAAGTCCGATAAAGGCAATGTAAAGACCAATACCAACGGACACCGCTTTTTTCAGAACCACAGGTATTGCATTGAAAATGGCTTCTCTGACGTTTGTAAGAGAAAGCACGATAAAGACGATACCCTCGACGAAAACTGCCAGCAGTGCAACCTGCCATGGATAGCCATAGCCTGCCACAACAGTGTAAGCCATGTAAGCGTTAAGTCCCATGCCTGCGGAAAGCACAAAAGGCAGATTTGCCATAAGTCCCATGCACACTGTTCCAATAACAGAGGCGATACAGGTGGCAAGAAGTACGGCTGTAGGATCCATGCCCGTTCTGCCGAGAATGCTCGGGTTTATGGCAAGGATATATGCCATGGTCATGAAAGTCGTCACGCCCGCCATTATCTCAGTTTTAACATCGGTGTGATTTTCTTTCAGCTTGAATAATTTTTCCGTCATATTTTATTATGCCTGCGTTGCAGACATTTCCTCCTTTCAATATGGGGATACTATCTTATTATACCGATTTTACAGCATTTTTCAAGCCTGATTTATTAAGGCAACACCGCACAAAGCCCGCCTGACGGCTTTGCACGCCATCTGCTTGCAGATTTTCCGTCATATCACACAAAAATCCCTTGACATACGGCAGTATGCCTGCGGAATTTTTGTACAATCTGACAAAAAATCTGACTACGCATCTGACGCACAATCTTTGCGCGGTATTGCCTTAATTGAATAAAATTTATCATTTAAGAAGCACTGTTACTAACGTCAGACTTTATTTTCCACTGACTATTGAGCCAATAAATGCGGTTTTCGATCCAATTGAAAAGATCCTCCGCAGAGTCAGGACCCCACTCTTCGCCTTTTCTAAGGTCGGCGTCATACTCTTTGAGATATTCACGCTCTGTTTTTATACAGCCCTGCAAAAGCTTCTCCTGGCTCATCTCCGTCCACTTTTCCTTGACAGCGTCCATAAACCAATCCTGCTTACAAAGAATGATAAACCATGGGTTTGAACGGTCGCCTTTTTTAGCCACAAAATTCTTGTCTGTGAAAGCACCAGCATAATATTTCTCAGTGCTGTCATTATATGCCCAGTTAAAATCCCAAGGAGAAGTAAATTTCAGCTTAGGACATTTACTGTCCTTTGAAAGATCGACGCACATATAGAAGCTTCCCTCACCACAGTCATAGTCATGTACGATCTCATAAAGAATATACATATCTCTCACTGAATCTATATCCATAACATTAGAAACGGCTTCCTCAGCGGTGGTAACATCAGAGTCAACAAGGTCATAATTTTCATCAAATTTGTAATACTTGCCGTTCTCGCAGGCTTCATAAACTATCTTGAACAGATTGTTGAGATACTTGTCAATAAAGTCTATCTGATTTTGCGAATAGAGGTCATTCTTGATAGAATATTCCGCAGGAACGAACTGCCTTTTTTCGCCGTTTATGTCGGTGACAGTGGCATTTTCATAGTCCATGCTTATATAATGGTTATCCTCATCGCTTGTTGCATAGTTGTCAAGCTCAAGATAATAGCCTATATCAGTGTCGGTGTAGCCCTCCGCAGGCTCGGAGATATCCACTCTGTTTGGATTTATCTGACACTGTTCGCAAAGCTCATAAACGCCTTGAAACTCCTCGTTCACATAGAGGTGAACAAGCTGACCGTCTGAGCAGAAATTGCTGTCACCCATGATAGTTCTGCCAAAACGGAATGCGATATCGTTTCTTATTAGATCCCAATCTGATTTCAACAGCACCCAGCTTTTGCACTCTGCGCCGTTATTAAGCCCAAGCATATTTGCCTTTTTATCAAATTTTATCCTATAAGGCACTTTGTTTGCAAGGATCTGACTAACATCACCGTAATGTGCGCTTGAATTTCCTCTTACCTTTATGCCTGCTGAGGCTTCGTTTATCTCCAATTTTTCATCACAATTGAAAACGTCCACCACGCAGGAAGTATACTTCTCCCTTGAAGCTATCATATCGTCAGGGGCAGTCGTGACGCTTATAACAGGTATCTTACTTTCTGATCGTATCTTTTTCTTAAAACTTTCTTTTTCAGCCTTATCAGCACTCAGGCTTTCATAAGTGGCAGGTTCAGAGTTTATCACCTGTTTTGTGGTGGCAGGAAGAGTTACAACAGGCTCAGTCGTTGTTGTCACAGCCTGAGATCCAGCAGGACTACTCTCTGCTTTTGAGCTTTCCCCTGTTTCTTTAGCACAGCTTGTGAGCATTGCTCCCATCATGACCACAGCACATACAGCAGCGATAATTCTTCTGTTCATATCATTCCTCATATTATTATCTTTCCATTCATTGTGCATCACACACATATTTTTTATCATATAACTTATTCAATTATAGCACATTGACATAGATAATACAATATGCTATAATCATAAAAGTAAGTGGGATAATTTATGCACTAATACGATTATATAGGAGGTTTTTTGAAATGTTTATACCTGACGATAAAAGATATGACAAAATGATATACAACCGCTGTGGAAAAAGCGGGCTTAAGCTTTCTGCGTTGTCTTTGGGCTTTTGGCAGAATTTCAGCCTGAAAAACAATTTTGAGAACATGGAAAGAATGGTACACACTGCGTTCAACAGCGGTATCACACATTTTGACCTTGCAAACAACTATGGCAATCCCTACAACGGCTCGGCAGAGGAAAACTTCGGCAGAATACTCGACCGTGGCATGAGAGAGTTCCGTGACGAGATGTGCATTTCCACCAAGGCAGGCTATGAAATGTGGGCAGGTCCATACGGTGAAAAAAACGGCTCGAGAAAATATCTCACGGCAAGCCTTGACCAATCTCTAAAAAGAATGGGACTTGAATATGTTGACATTTTCTATCACCATGTAAGAGATCCCGAAACGCCTCTTGAAGAGACTGCCCTTGCACTTGACAATGCAGTAAGACAGGGCAAGGCGCTTTATGTTGGCATATCAAATTACAACAGAGCCGACACAGCCGAAATGCTGAAAATTTTCCGTGAACTCAGAACTCCTTTTATTATCAATCAGCCCTCATATTCCATACTCAACCGCTGGATAGAGGACGATAAGCTTGACAGCCTTGCACTTTCTGAGGGCTTTGGCATTGCAGTGTTCTCGCCGCTGTATCAGGGATTCCTTACAAGCAAATATCTAAAAGGCATACCGGCAGATTCAAGGGTAGGCAGAGGCGAAACATGGATAGGCAATGAGCTTAACGACAAAATGATAGAAAAACTCAACAAGCTTAATGATATCGCCGCTTCGAGGGGACAGACCCTTTCGCAAATGGCACTTTCATGGGTGCTTCACAACAAGGCTGTTACTACTGTGCTTATCGGTGCAAGCCGTCCTGAGCAGATAACGGAAAACATAGGCTGTCTTGACCGCCTTGACTTCACAGAAGCTGAACTTGCAGAGATAGACAGGCTTGCAAAGATGTAATAATGAAGCTGTCAGAGCCACCGCCCTGACAGCTTTTTTTATGCGTTATAATAGCGAACGTAATCGTCAAGCACATCTGCCGAAAGCTCAAAAGGATAATTTTTAAGCTTGGCAGGGTTGGCAAGTATTCCGTCCCTGTCCTTTTTCCAAAGCTCCTCTGACATATCAAGCTTGCCAAAAAGCGTCCTGATATAATCCCTGAAAGCGTCAAGATCATCAAAGCCAAGAAGCTGTTTTACAACATACTCAGCTTCGGTGCTGTCACCGTATTTTTTCAAAAAGCCTGACAGAAAAACGCCTACTGCCTTGCCGTGAGGTACGCCATTTTCATAGGTCAAAGTATAGCTCAGACCGTGAGGTATGCTTGTGCCTGTGTAGGCTATCGCCATGCCTGCAAGCACTGATGCCTGCATGAAAGTTGAGAACTCCTGGTCTGTCATATGAGCAAATCTCTCCTCAGTTTCAAGACAGCCCTTACAGCTTGCCCAAAGCTTCATGCCCTCCTCTGCATATGCACGGCTGAACGCGTTTGCGTTGGTATTGAGCCGTGACTCTATCATGTGAGCAAGTGCGTCAACGCAAGTGCTTTTCATACCGCTGTATGAGGAGGTTTTAAGATAGCCGTAGTCAACCAATGCAAGTGACGGGAATATTTTGTGGGCAATAGATTTCTTGGTCTGCTTGATGTGGGAAGTCAGGATAGAATAAGGTGTAGCCTCCGAGCCTGTTCCGCAGGTGGTAGGCACACAGACTATAGGATAAAAAGTTAGTTTCGCAGGAGTGTAAAGAAGCTCCTCCACCTTGGCAATGCTGACTGAAAGCTCACACTTTTCAGCTTTTACAACGCTCTCGCTTTCGGTAAACTCGGCATTTTCGCAAACTATCCCATTCTTAGCAAGCATTGATATCGCCTTGCTTGCGTCCATTGGCGAACCTCCGCCCACTGCCACGAACATATCCACGCCGTATTTTACCGCCGCCGTTGCCGCTGTGTAAACAGTTTCCACAGACGGGTTTTCCTCAATATCATTATATATCACATATCCAATTCCCTGACTTTCAAGCACTGCCCTGACATCATCAAGAGAGCCGTTCACCGCAGAAGAATGTCTGCCTGTGACTATCATAGCCTTTTTACCAAGTGCGGCTATCTCGCCCCCGTGATTTTTTACCGCTCCATTTTCTATGTAAATATCTGTAGGTATATTTCTCATTTTCAACGCTCCTTCTGGCTTTTTATCCATTATAGCACCTTTGACGGCGATTTTCAAGCCTTTGCAATTTGCGTAATCACTTAATTTATTTAATGATTATTACATACATTAATACAATAATTACATATATATTGAAGTATTAGTACAGATTATGATATAATACAGTAAGCAGTGTATTAAGAAAAAATAATATTGGGGGATTTTCAATTGAATAAGAGTAAAATTAAATATCGTATTTGTAAGATTTTATGTGCCATTGATTGGCTCATTTTAGCGGGATTGGCTTCATGGTTGGAGAATATGTCAAGCATAGATTCGGGAAATCGTTTAGAAAATTATTGGTTGATAATATTTTTTGGTCATATTCTTTTGCGTATTTTCTATTTTCTTTTTGAAGCCACAAGAAGCAGATTACTTTACCAAATGTGGTATTTTATTGCATATGCTGTCGCTGAAGTATATTTATTCTCCAGCCGTACTCTAGCATATTGCGGGTTTGGCTTTTTTCAAATAAAATCGAATTTACTTGATAAAATAGTACTTACTATAGCATGCGTATTTTTCTTGGCAGCCAAAATATATACAATGTACTATGAAACAGACGAATACAAGGACGGAGCTATAACAAGATATAACAATAGGCTTGACTTTGCTATTTATGATGCTGCAAATGAACTTGAACATGCCCGAACATCATCAGATCAAATGAGGGCAGAAGCCAAATTGGAACGTGCAAAGCTCAATAGAAAACGTTACGGCATTGATGAAGACGAATTTAGAAACGACTACCGCTAAATAAACCCCACAAATTTTCAACTATGAAAGTTTGTGGGGTTTATCTTTTTACACCGATTGAAAACCTCTCCCCTTTATGTTATAATAAAGAAAAAACATCAAGGTGAAGCAATGAATAAAAATCAAAATATAGCTATGGGGATATCCCTTGCGGTTGTGGCATTAATGGTCGGCTCGGCGGAGATCTTCGGGGAAAAGGAGATAATTTTTCCTGAGATAACGGCAGTGGCAATGGGTGCGCTTATTGCGCCTGTGCAATCGTGGAGCACCTCTCGAACACGGCTTTTTGCGGCGATAGTTTCTGCCGCTGTCGCAGGCGTGTGCATAGTGCGGTTTATCCCTGAGATACTTATACTTCGTATAGCTTTGGGACTTCTTGTAGCAGTGAGCGTTATAACGCTGTCAAAAACGAACTTTGTTCCTGCCATTTCAGCCTGCATACTTCCGATACTTATGGGTACAAAAAGCCCTGTTTACGTCATTTCCGTTGCGGTCATGACAGCATTTATACTTATTTTTCAAAAAGTTCTTGAATACTTTGGACTTCATGAAAAGTATGAATATAGACCTATCGAACCAAGCTCAGAGCTTCTAAAACTAAGAGCAAAACAAGTCATCACAGCGCTTGTTATCTGTGTATTGCCTGCGCATTTTCACGAGATATTCTTTATCGCTCCGCCGCTTATCGTTGCATTTTTTGAGCTTAGCGGCAAAGGCTCAAAGCTTATGAAAAGAAAATACACAGCAATTGCTCTCATGGTGGTGGCTGCGTTCGCAGGCGTTATGGCAAGATTTTTTATCTCTGAAAAGCTTGGGCTTACCCTGACATTTGGTGCAGTTTTATCCTCGGCTGTGATATTCGTCCTTTGCCGAAAAGCAAAGCTTTATTTTCCTCCATGCTGTGCAATATCTACCTTGCCTTTTATAATCCCCAAAACGGCAATAATAAAATTTCCATTTGAGGTCACAGCAGGATATATTGTCCTTACCATTGCCGCAGTTATCATAACCAAAATAGACAATAATATAAATTAGGCATAATTAAAAACGTACAAAGCTTTATGATCCGACCCCCAGAAGTTAGACCAAAAATCTAACGATCTGGAGGTCACATCATTACGCTCTGTACGTTTTTTGTATATTAAGAAATCATTCTCTGTTTTTAAGCACCTCGGCAGGGGTTATCTTGCCAAGCTTTCTTACAAGAATTGAGGTGATGATAAAGTATGTTGCCATTACTCCTGCGAAAATTATAACGTAAGCATACCATGGGAATGCAAGGTTTATTCCGCTTGTTACGTTTGGAATGAACACTGGGAAAACCTTGTCCATAAACATCTTTGAAAGCGGTATCTCGATAAGTGCGCCCAAAGTTATGATAATTGCGTTTCCGTTTAGGTAAAGCTTTTTCACGTCCTTGGTCTTATAGCCGAATACCTTCACAAGGGATATTCCAAAGGAAGCCCTTTCTATTGTAACATTCAGCATAAGGAACATCACAGAGCAGAAAATTATTACGGCAACCGCAATAAGCATTACTATCATTGACATCATAAGGTCCGTGAAAACTGCCGCTGAACGCTCGATATCCGATTTTGTTGTTGTGCTGTAAAGTCTGCCCTCGTCAATGTCAAGTTTCTTGTCTGAAAGCAAACAGTTGTAGTAAGTGTCGCTCTCACCGAAAAGCTCACGCATACTGTCAATATCCATGAACACCATAAGTCCGCCACGCTCGTCGCAGATATCCTCCACTGTGAATGCGTAATCCATTGAGGTCGCATCGTCTGTCAGGATAAACTTATCGCCCTTTGCCACTCCGTAACGCTCCACAACTGACTGGCTCACTGTTATAAAGCTCTTGCCCTTGTGCGTTTTCACATCATAATACTTGTTGTCGCTGTCCATACCCATAACGGTGACATCAAGGTTATAGCCAAGCTGTTCCTTTAAAAGCGTTTTTACAAAGCAAGCCTCGCCACCCTCTGGAACGCTTTCCTCTGGATATTTCAGAGTGTACATATACTCGTACTTTGTGTCATTGATAGTGTCTTTTCTCACGTTCTCACAGAGATAGTAGCAATCAACGCCAAGCATAAGAATGAACAGTGAAAACAGCATACTGAGAAGCACTGTTATGCCTGTGCGCATTTCACGAAGCATTTGGCGTATCTGAAATCTGCGGATAAAATTTCTGCTCTTTATCTTCACTCTGCTGTAGTGACCTGTTTTCTGCTCGTTTCTGATAAGTGAAAGAGCCGTCTGAGAAAGCCGCTTGTTTATCACAAGGGTATTAACTATCACCGAAACAACAGGCGGCATTACAATACTGTAAATGATAAGATATAAAGGATAAACAGGGGTAAAATCAGGGAGCGAGGAATATGCGTAGCTGTCGAGAAGCTGATAATCGATTCCCACAGGTGAGAAGCCTATGACCGCACCGATTATTCCGCCAACAAATGCAACTATAGTCGGCAACGTTATGTAGTGTCGGATAAGATCTTTTTTCTTTGCGCCAAGAGCATAAAGCGCACCTATAACACTGCTTTCACGCTGAATCTGATGAATGACGAAAACAGAGATAACATAAGTAAGAAGTGCCATAAGTATAACACCCACACCAAGTCCTGCATATTTGTTCATGACAACGTCACCTGCCGCACCAGCTATACGAACGTTGTCGCCCTTTTTCACAAACATTGTCAGGTTGTCAAGGTCAATTGTGAACACCTCGTCAAGAAGCTCGTCAGCCTGCTTTTTGAAGCTATCAATACCATTTGCAAGGCTTTCTGCACCGCTGTATGCAGATCTTGCACCCTCTGACAGGTCTTTTGAGCCGTCATATGCGGCCTTAACTCCTGCCGTGATAGCGTTCGCACCCCCTGGGAGTGCCTTTGCACCCTCGTAAAGTCCGCCCATTGCGTCATAGAGAGCGTCAGCTCCCTCAGAAAGGTCTTTCACACCGTCTTTAAGGGTCTGTGAGCCGTCATAAAGCTTGTCGATACCATTTGAGATATCGTCACGCTGTTTCATGACGTCCTTGATAGTTTCAAGATAATACTTGTCTGTGACTTTTTTATAATCAAAGTCAAAATCCTCGATCATTTCTTTAAGCTCGTCATCTGTTGCCTTGCCGTTAAGTCTGTAAGCATAGCAGAGGTCTTCAGCTTTCTGTTCGCTGTCATTTTTGAAATAGTCATACTGATCGTCGCTTACGAAAAGAAGTCCGAAGCCCTTGCTTGACACAGCCGTGTCAGAGAAATTTTCAAAAGGTGTGTCATAGTCAGGTGTAGTTCCTATTCCAACAATCTCAAACTCAACTTCGCCTGCTGTAAGCTTATCGCCCACTGACAGAGAATGTTCCTCGCTGTAGCGCTTTTCGACTACCGCTTCGCCCTTTTTCTCAGCAAATCTTCCGCTGTCAAGCTCGATAAGGTCAATATTATTTCTTTTACGGAAAACACGGAGCTTTGAGCCGTCCTTTGCTGTAACGTCAATGCTGAAATGCTGTTCAAGAGTAATGCCCTTGTCGGTTATTTCTTTTTCCTGCTCGTCTGTAAGAGGAATAAAAACGCCGAACTGTCCGTCCTCGACCTTGTTTTGCTTACCATGTTCGGCAGTTCCGTCGATGATAGTGTCTGCGCTTGCAACCACGGAAACTATTATGTACATTCCCATTACGATAAGCAATACAAGCGCAAGATAACGTGCAAAATTAGTTTTAAGCTCACGTCCGAGCCTCTTTCTGAGTACCCTGTTCATTACAAGTCCTCCAGCTTTGCGGCAGGTATGCGTGTTTCGTTAAGATAATCCTTTTTGATAAGTCCGTCCTTAACAATTATTACTTTATGCACCATATTTTTTATAGCGTTGTTGTGAGTAACGATAAGCATTGTTGTGCCATATTTTGCATTGATTTTTTCCAGCAGGATAAGAATATCCCTTGAAGTTTTAGAGTCAAGAGCGCCTGTAGGCTCGTCGCACAAAAGTAGCTTTGGATTTTTTATAAGTGCCCTTGCTATAGCACATCTCTGCTGCTGACCGCCTGAAAGCTGTGACGGAAACTTGTTTCTGTGTTCGGAAAGTCCCAACGTTGTGAGAAGTTCTTCCATATCCAGTGGCGAATCTGAAAGATATTCACAAACCTGAATATTTTCCACAACTGTCAGATTTGGAACGAGGTTATAAAACTGAAAGATAAAGCCCAGATTTTCCTTTCTGTAGTCGGCAAGCTTATCAGGTTTAAGACCGAAAATTTCCTTGCCGTCGACCTTAACAGAGCCACTATCCATAGTGTCAAGACCGCCTATGCAGTTAAGGAGCGTCGATTTACCAGAGCCGCTCGTACCCTGAATAACGCACATCTGACCTTTTTCCAGACTTGTGGTGATACCCTTTAGCACCTGAATATAGCTGGCGTCACTGCCGTAGCTTTTCTTAACATCTCTGATCTCCAAATACATATTATTTCCTCCATTTACAAGTTAGATTTAGCTAACTTTACTTTATGTAAAAATGTGCATATCTGCACATTTCATCAACATTTGAGATACAAAATCCACACATAACGTTGTTATGTAGATTTCTAAAAGTTACCGCCCGCAGGCGGCAATTTTCTAATCCTCGACTATCATTGTAAACCATATTTTTATTAGAAACTCCATTACTCTGCGCATATGGAGCTTTGCCTTTTCCACATCTCTCTCGTGAGTTAGCAAATGAGTGTAGGCGTCAACACTTATATGGGTTATCCAATGAAGCATATACTCATCAACGTGGCAGTTAGGCATTCTTGCGGCAGCTTTTTCCGCTGATATCCTAAAGCCCTTTTCTGTCATATCTACGATCATATCCACAGTATTTTCATACTCAGACCCTTGCGCACCCGTGAGCAGCAGCATAAAAACGTCGTAGTGGAGATACATATAATCAACAAGCTTGTCAAGGTCGGTGTGAGTATCAATGTGATACTCAGCAGACAGCACCGCAGGGTCATCGCTATCCATATCCTGAGCGTCCTGCATATAATGCTCCGTAAGAAGCCTGCAAAGCTCTTTCAGCGGCTTATCGACAATAGCTTTGAACAAGTCATTTTTATTTTTAAAGAAGAAATACAGCGCACCGGTCGTCACGCCTGCGTCAGCGCATATTTTTCTCAGAGAAGCCTTCATATAACCATTTTCAGAGAACTCGGACATTGCACTTTCCAACAGCTTTTCCCTTGTTTCAAGTTCGTCACCCATCACTGCACCCCGCTTTCCGCTTCACATAACACTGTTATCTTAGCATATAACGCTCGATATGTCAATACATTTACTATATTTTCAGCATATTATATGATATTGAAACATAACGGTGTTATGTGATTGGCGACTATTACAAAATAAAATGGGAAGCGGCATACCTGTCTGGTCAGATCTTACGATTTCTGACGGGTTAAAGTATATAAGCGGTAGCTATAAAATTGCTATGGTTTACAGCGGTGACAGTGCTCCTATGCTGGTCCTTGAAAACAAGTACTCATATAGCTGGGATATTTGCATTAGTGCAAGCGAGGTGTCGTCAGGAGTTGCTTTCTACTCATACGATGACATTGCACAAGCTTTCAGCAACTACGGAGTAAGCATTTATGATACGGGACAGCTTCACATATTTACCTCTAATTATACCGAGATCTACGGAGTATATGCGGCTCCGGTCTGATATTACAACATAGTAACTATTCAAGTCAAATAATAATCGGGTCGAGCAAAATGTTCCACCGGAACATCTTACTCGGTCTTTTTCGTAGTATCGATAATTCAACATATTTACAACTATCCTGTATTTTTCACGCAATCACCAATCTGGTCATTTTCTCTATCCACTTATCAATGAAGCTTATAAACCCCTCAAAGCTTCATAGCTCTCCATTTGTTTGAAATAACGCCGATATTCCAGTATGTAATAAAACAGATAAACAGCATACTGATTACTGATACGACAACCGCTTCAATAACCAGAAACGGAGTCGAATAAGTTTCCATACTTCTTGACAGAATCGCCAAGATAATGTTCTGCATAAGTCTCACGAAAATTCCAAGCAGAATTATATCTAATATAAATCTCCATAGAAATGATTTTGTGAATTGGGTCATTGTTTTTCCTCCTTATTATTCAACCGTGTATTCAATCGTGTTACTAATGGGAGTATATTCTCCTGTTGTTTCATTGTATCCGAAAGCAAGTATTATTTCATAATTTCCATACTTTCTATTACTTTTTAAGAAAGTTAGTTTATTAATCCACTCTTTCTTTGAGAAGTCCCAATTTTGATAAAATTCCCCATCTCTTTTTACATACAGACTGATGCTACGATCAAGAGGAACAACCCCAATATCTTCTTTATCATCATAATAAGGTATATGCGGACGATTAATAAATACTGTTCCTTTTTCATCTACTTCAAGAGTTATTTCTATATCCATGTCAAGCAATTCATTTAATAACTCCGTAATTTCATTTTGCTCTTTTTTTTCGGCTTCTTCTGTAGCGTCATATTCTCCTACAATATTTAAACTACTTATCGTCATCGTATTAGGATAATAAGTAACGTCATAAAACGCCGAGAAATCAATCTTTGATTTGTCACCGGGAGAAATCATAAGTTTTGTATAACGATCGTTATCGTCAACGGCATCAATATACACAGCATTTCTTCCTTGGTTTTCAAAGTATAAGTACGACATAGTATCGAAGTGTACATCTTTAAGCGTTTCAGTATCTGAAAACATATCCTTTGCAGAGTTCACCATCATTACATAATCACTTTTTATTGCTTTAATGTCGTCCGAATAAGAACTAATACCGTAAACCGAAAAATAATTTTCAAAACCTCCTATAAAAACAAGAAGAAACAACACAATCTGAATTACATACATAAAGCATCTAAGTACAAGTCTATTACTTTTGGTTGGTATAAACCTTGTAACAACAAGCGATATACCAAAGTACACTCCGCCGATCATGGCAAGCGTACCAAGCATATAAAACAATGTACAGAAAAACAGTTTTATAGGTGTATTCTCCCCAACAAAGCTGTTAGGAAATACCAAACAATAAATTGTTAGACTAAGCACAAGACCACAAACCGTTATTAATCCTGACAATGCAAATGTCTTTGGAGACAGCGGCTTAATGGTGCCTTCGTCAACAAATCTTTTGTAGTTATACCAAAATAATGCCTTGTTAGCCATAATTATGTCACCTCAATTCCATCATATAAAAAAGCTCTTGTCTAACAAATATCCCCAATAAGATAATGTCTAATATG
>NZ_LARF01000136.1:0-658 GCF_000980385.1 Ruminococcus sp. N15.MGS-57 | reverse complement strand
CCCCACTGCTGCCTCCCGTAGGAGTCTGGGCCGTGTCTCAGTCCCAATGTGGCCGATCAACCTCTCAGTCCGGCTACTGATCGTCGCCTTGGTAAGCCGTTACCTTACCAACTAGCTAATCAGACGCGAGCTCATCTTTCAGCGATAAATCTTTGATAATCAAATCATGCGGTTCAATTATGTTATGCGGTATTAA
Source organism: Ruminococcus sp. N15.MGS-57 (assembly GCF_000980385.1). Taxonomy (NCBI): domain Bacteria; kingdom Bacillati; phylum Bacillota; class Clostridia; order Eubacteriales; family Oscillospiraceae; genus Ruminococcus; species Ruminococcus sp. N15.MGS-57. The sequence goes on along the minus strand of NZ_LARF01000136.1, from coordinate 462 downwards.
CGATCGTTTCCAATCGGTATCCCCCTCTGAAAGGCAGATTGCTCACGTGTTACTCACCCGTCCGCCACTAGATCAGAAAAGCAAGCTTCTCTTCTCTCGTTCGACTTGCATGTGTTAAGCGTGCCGCCAGCGTTCGTCCTGAGCCAGGATCAAACTCTTAATTAAAGTTGTATATCAAAAGCATTTCTGCTCTTGTTATCCTGTTTCAGTTCACTTCACTGAACGTACATTTCTTTTACGTCTTTATGTTAGACCTTTAATTCTTTTTCTCAAAAGAATCTCTCAAGGGTTTCGTACTATTCGTCTTTGTTCAATTTTCAAGATGCTGTTTCGTTACACTCTTTTGTGTCGTGCAACTTTTACATTATATCACACTTTTTATCTTTTGTCAACCCCTTTTCTGAAGTTTTTTCAAAAAAGTTTTTTGGCTTCCGATTTTTTCGTGCTTTCTAATGCGCTGTC
>NZ_LARF01000088.1:0-2016 GCF_000980385.1 Ruminococcus sp. N15.MGS-57 | reverse complement strand
TTGGAACTGAGACACGGTCCAAACTCCTACGGGAGGCAGCAGTGAGGAATATTGGGCAATGGAGGCAACTCTGACCCAGCCATGCCGCGTGAGTGAAGAAGGTTTTCGGATTGTAAAGCTCTTTCGGGTGTGACGATGATGACGGTAGCACCTAAAGAAGCCCCGGCTAACTTCGTGCCAGCAGCCGCGGTAATACGAAGGGGGCAAGCGTTGTTCGGAATTACTGGGCGTAAAGGGAGTGTAGGCGGTTATGTAAGATAGTGGTGAAATCCCAGAGCTTAACTTTGGAATTGCCATTATGACTATGTGGCTAGAATTACAGAGAGGATAGTGGAATACCCAGTGTAGAGGTGAAATTCGTAGATATTGGGTAGAACACCAGTGGCGAAGGCGACTATCTGGCTGTATATTGACGCTGAGGCTCGAAAGCATGGGGATCAAACAGGATTAGATACCCTGGTAGTCCATGCTGTAAACGATGAGTGCTTGTTGTCGGTGTAAAATCGGTGACGAAGTTAACGCGTTAAGCACTCCGCCTGGGGAGTACGGTCGCAAGATTAAAACTCAAAGGAATTGACGGGGACCCGCACAAGCGGTGGAGCATGTGGTTTAATTCGATGCAACGCGAAGAACCTTACCAACTCTTGACATCCTTATCGGGGAGATCAGAGATGATTTCTTTCAGTTAGGCTGGATAAGTGACAGATGCTGCATGGCTGTCGTCAGCTCGTGTCGTGAGATGTTGGGTTAAGTCCCGCAACGAGCGCAACCCCTGCTATCAGTTGCCATCAGGTAGAGCTGGGCACTCTGATAGGACTGCCGGTGATAAGCCGGAGGAAGGTGGGGATGACGTCAAGTCATCATGGCTCTTACGAGTTGGGCTACACACGTGCTACAATGGCAACTACAGAGGGGAGCGAGACCGCGAGGTCGAGCCAATCTTAAAAAGTTGTCTCAGTTCAGATTGTACTCTGCAACTCGAGTACATGAAGTTGGAATCGCTAGTAATCGCGGATCAGCATGCCGCGGTGAATACGTTCCCGGGTCTTGTACACACCGCCCGTCACGCCATGGGAGTTGGTTCTGCCTGACGGCGTTGAGGTAACCCGCAAGGGAGCCTGGCGACCACGGTAGGGTCAGCGACTGGGGCGAAGTCGTAACAAGGTAGCCGTAGGGGAACCTGCGGCTGGATCACCTCCTTTCAAAGACGAAAAGAATATTAGGTACCGTCTACGTATCCTCTTAAACTAAGATAACTGGTGAGAGATCCTTAAAGTTTAAGGGTTTGTAGCTCAGGTGGTTAGAGCGCACGCCTGATAAGCGTGAGGTCGGAAGTTCAAGTCTTCCCAGACCCACCACTTTATCGGGGGTATAGCTCAGCTGGGAGAGCACCTGCTTTGCAAGCAGGGGGTCAGGAGTTCGATCCTCCTCATCTCCACCATAAGGGCGCATAGCTCAGGTGGTTAGAGCGCACGCCTGATAAGCGTGAGGTCGATGGTTCGAGTCCATTTGTGCCCACCACTTACCAAAGGGTAACCTAAGGAAAAAGCAAATGTCTTGCTTGCAAGAGCAAATATCAGTAGATGAAAAAGATCATCTGTTGATATCTGTTCTTGGAAAAGGACAGAAAAAAGTGCAGCTTGAAAACAGAATAATGAAAGCAAATGCAAGTGAAAACTACGAGTAAGTAGAAACAACGACATGAAGGTGAATAACCAAAATGTTGGGTAAAAAATACTACAAATAGTTGGACGCGAAAATTCTGAGAAGAACCAAACGAACAAATGGTAAAGCAAAGAAGAGCGCAGAGTGAATGCCTTGGCATTGGGAGCCGATGAAGGACGTGGTTAACTGCGATAAGCTGCGGGGAGCTGTAAGCAAGCTTTGATCCGCAGATTTCCGAATGGAGCAATCCACATGAAGTAGTTCATGTATCCATACGTGAATTCATAGCGTATGGAGGGGAACCGCCTGAACTGAAACATCTAAGTAGGGCGAGGAAGAGAAATCAACCGA
>NZ_LARF01000087.1:0-2025 GCF_000980385.1 Ruminococcus sp. N15.MGS-57 | reverse complement strand
TTTTGTTGCATAAAAAATGCAACAATTGCAGAAATGTTGCCAAATTAAAATATAAATCATTTGTTTGCACAGGGCAATACCCCTGAAATTGTGCAGGATCAACATGGAATTTTGAACTAAATGTGTCTTGACATCGTTAATATCACGTTAATAAAACCGTGATATAATAAAAAAATGCAAAGTGAACGGAGGGGTAAAAAATGTTTCACATACTTGTGGTGGAGGACGATACTAACACTCGCAAACTGACCTGTGATGTGCTTAGCGACAACGGCTACACACCTATCGAGGCTCGTGACGGTATAGAGGCTCTCGAAATAATGGACGAAAAACACGTTGACCTTATTATAATGGACGTTATGATGCCTCGTATGGACGGCTTGGAGCTCTGCGAAACTATCCGCAAGGCTGGGTTTCAGACGCCTATATTAATGGTGACGGCTAAGGAAACGGCTTTTGACAAAAAGCAGGGCTTTATAAAAGGTACGGACGATTACATGGTGAAGCCTGTGGACGAGGAGGAAATGCTTCTGCGTATTCAGGCACTTTTGCGACGTTCACAGATAGTGAGCGACCACAAGATAACTGTGGGCGACACCACTCTCGACTATGACGCACTGACTATCAAGACCCCTGAGGGCATAAGGGAGCTTCCGCCGAAAGAGTTCATGCTTCTTTACAAGCTTCTTTCCTATCCCGACAAGATATTCACCCGCCGTCAGCTTATGGACGAGCTTTGGGATATGACCTCAGACACTGACGAGCGCACTGTGGACGTACACATAAACCGCATAAGAGAGCATTTGAAGAATAACCACGATTTTGAGATATTGACAGTGAGAGGGCTTGGCTACAAGGCGGTCAAGCTGAAAGGATAGGCTCATGAAAAAACATCTTATCTCTGCTCTTCGCTCAGAGCGCAGGCGAAATTACACCATGAACGCCAGCATAGTTTCGGCGGTATTTATGATAATGATATGGGCAGGGCTTCTTACGGGATTTATAATGATAGGCATAAAAAGATGCCTGCATTTTCTATCCCCTTTGCAAATGCCTTTTGTTTTCCTTATTGTGGGACTTGTGGTATCTGTAATAATCGGCACTTGCATTTCTGCCGCTGTAGCAAGCAAGATAGTAAGACCTGTGCGTGAGGTAAAAAAGGCAATGCACAGGGTAGAAAAGGGAGATTTTTCTCAAAGGTTAGAGGTAACAGGCTTTAACGGCGAGATAGACGAGCTTATAGAAAGCTACAACAAAATGGCGCAGGAGCTTGGGGGTATCGAGATGTTCAGGGAGAATTTTATCAACAGCTTCTCCCACGAGTTCAAAACGCCTATCGTTTCTATCCAGGGCTTTGCGAAACAGCTAAAAAAAGAAAATCTGTCAGAAGAGAAAAAGCAGGAATACATTGACATTATCATCAGCGAATCAAAGCGTTTGACCAATCTTTCATCGAACATTCTTATGCTTTCAAAGCTTGAAAATCAGCAGATAATCACTGACAAGACAAGTTTTTCCCTTGACGAGCAGATAAGAAACTGCATACTTCTTCTGGAAAAGCAATGGACGGCTAAGGACATAAGCTTTGACATTGATATGCAGGAGATACAATACACCACCAATGCGGAAATGCTTTCGCAGGTGTGGGTGAACATAATAGGCAACGCCATAAAATTCTCCCCAGAGGGAAGCTCTATCAGAGTAAAGCTTTTTAAAGAGGGTGATGTGATAACGGCTGAGATAACTGACCGTGGCATTGGCATGGATCAGCAGACCATATCACACATTTTCGAGCGTTTTTATCAAGGGGACAGGGCACACGCTTCAGAGGGAAACGGACTTGGTTTGCCCCTTGTTAAGCGTATCGTGGAGCTGTGCAACGGCAATATCCGTGTAGAATCACAATACGGAAAGGGTACAAATTTTATTGTTACGCTCCCGCAAAACGACAAATGACCTTAGTATCATAAAAAAGGCGTTGTAAAAAAACAGCGCTCAAAGAGTCGAGATTTCCTGCTTTTGGGA
>NZ_LARF01000022.1:0-33310 GCF_000980385.1 Ruminococcus sp. N15.MGS-57 | reverse complement strand
GTACGAGCTCTTAGAAAAGCGGGCGGAGTAACAGGTCCGAGATATTGTGCAGGCACGCATATACACATTTCGGCAGACGATTACACTCCGCAGCAGATACGCAATCTTGTAAATATTTTTGCAAGTAAGGAGGACTTTCTGTGGGACGCTTTGCAGGTTTCTTCTGCTCGTGAATCCTACTGTCACAAGATGGATAAGCAGTTCATCGAGGAAATTAACCGAAAAAAGCCTAAAGATATGGAAGAAATAAAGGGGCTTTGGTATCACGGCAGAATGAGCGAACAGTTTCAGCATTACTCAAATAGCCGATATGTTATCTGCAATCTGCACTCATTCTTTCAGCATGGTCATTACGAGATAAGGGCATACAACGGAAGTCTTCATGCAGGAGAGGTAAGAAGTCAGATAGTTCTTGCGCTTGCCATAAGCAATGCGGCAATGACTAAGAAATACTGTTTTCCGCACGTTTCGCAAAGCGATAATATGCGGTACAGCTTTCGTGTATGGCTTTTGAATCTTGGACTTATCGGAGATGAGTTCAAGAATTGCAGAACGCATTTGCTAAAACATTTGGATGGCGATATTGCATGGCGGCACCCGGAGGACGGAATAGCCGCAAGAGCAAAGCTGAAAGAAAAACGTGAAGCTGAACGGCAAGCCGCCCGTGGGCAGCGTGTCGAGCCTGTAAGCGAGGTTCAGGAGTTAAACGAAAATGTATCCGATGAAAATTCAGAGCCGACAGAGAGCGAATGTGAGAACTTTGAAGAAGATGAAGAAATGGGCATGGAAATGTCCACATTCAAAGGTTGTAGGAACATCAGAAATCAAGGATTATGAATTAGAGTTCAGGGGCGTTGCAACAATCGTTCCGAATAAGGGTGCAAGAGTTCCCGTTCTGATATGGGAGCTTGACGAAAGGGATTTGCCTACTCTTAACAAATACGAAGGCTACCCCAGTTTCTACAGGCAGGAAAAAATGACCTTTGAAATGGACGGAAAAACCTACGAAGGTATGGCATATCTGATGAATCGTGGGACAATTTCTCCACCGAGTCAGCAGTATTACAACACGATTTTGCAGGGATACAGAGAAAACGGTTTGGACGAGAAATATCTTCAAACAGCTCTTGAAAATTCTCAGCAGCTTGAGTATTACGTGAATGATGAATTCGATGAGGATTTTGATGATGATTACGACCTTGACGATGATATGCAGATGAGATTTTAAGGAGAGTGGTTGAATGAAATACAATGGTTTTTATGTGAAAATATCTCCCGATACTGATCTGCATCGGGAGGATAAGGACGGTAATGATGTTCGCTGTAACGGGTTTACAGTTGAAGTCTTTGCAGATAAGTCCGAAAAGCTTGAAATTGATGTTTTTTCGGCTGCGGTGAATTTTGAACTGCTGGAAAACAGTATATCTGAGGTTGAACAGTTTGCTAAAGATTATGTGGATTGTGAGGAAAAAGAATATCGCAGAATGATCGATGAGTTCAATGAATATTGACCGGGAGGAATAATTTTTAATCGGAATGGTCATAATTTATATTGTTTTAGATATGCATCCATTTGGTATCAGCAAGACAAGTTAGAAAGCTTGCAAATCCTTTATTTACGAGGGTTTGCGAGTTTTTTGTTTTACAATAAAAAAAGCTTCCGAACAGCCGCTGACAACTGCTCGGAAGCTAATGCTTTACCTATTATATATCGCTTATCCCTGCACTATCTTTCTTCTTGCACATGATCCTATACCCCACTCTCCCGTAAATAAAACTCAGAACCCAGCCTGCCGGCATTGACAGCCATACTGCCGATACGCCTATGACCGATACTAGAGCGTAGGTGAAAATAATTCGGAACGTGAGATTTATTATGCTTCCGGATAAAAACAGCTTCAAACACCCAAGCCCCCTTAACATTCCGTTGAAGCTTGAATTTATTCCCATTATTATATAACAAAACGCAAGGTCTGTCATGTAGCCCATGCCTGTTTCTATGGCGGAAGCTGAGGAGCTTGACAAGTCCATAAAAAAGCCCAAGAATCGCCGCCTGAGAAGCATTATCACTGCAAATTCTATCACCGCTATGCCTGCGCATAACAGCACGCTCGCCTTGTAGCCCTCTCTGATACGCTCTTTTTTGCCTGCCCCAAGATTTTGTGCTGTGTAGGTGGATACCGCATTTCCGCAAGCTATGAACGGCATTATGGCAAAGGAGTCTATCTTTGAAGCCGCCGTGTACCCTGCAAGCACGTCCGAGCCAAAGGGATTGACGGCAGACTGCACTATTAACATTCCCACCGACACCACTGACTGCTGTATCACCGATACTGCCGCATAGGACGACATCTCTTTTAACACTGCCCCCGAAAAGAAGCTGAACTCTGCTCTTTCATGGTCTTTTATGTATACCTTGTCAGTAAGAAGCAGAAACGATATCACTGCCGATACTCCCTGAGCAATGAAAGTCGCCCATGCCGCACCTGATACGCCCATGGAAAATCCCCCTACAAACAAAAGGTCAAGCCCTATGTTCAGCAAAGAGGACATCACAAGCAGATGAAAAGGCGTCTTTGAGTTGCCAAGAGCACTAAATACCGACGCTTGCACGTTGTAAAGAAACATAAACGGCATACCTAAGGAATATATCCGCAGATAGTTTGCAGCGTCATTTATGATATTCTGCGGCGTTTTCAGCAGTCTTAAAAGCGGCATACTAAGCACCACACCAAGCACCGCTATCAACGCTACGACCATAAGTGAAAATATCAGCACAGTGGAAATGCCCGTCTTGACCTTTGACTTGTTCCCAGCACCGCAGTATTTCGCTATAAGCACCGATGTTCCTATGCCCGTACCAGTTGCAACGGCTATCATGACCATTGTCACTGCAAAGGAAACTCCCACCGCCGCAAGAGCTTCGTCACCATTTATCTTGCCCACTATTATGGTGTCCATGGTGTTGTAAAGCTGCTGAAAAAGGTTTGCAAATATAAGAGGCTGTGCAAATCGGAATATTATTTTCTTAGGGTCGCCCTCTGTCATTATTACATTTTCTGGCTTATTCTTCAAATTCTTCACCGCCTGTGAATGTGGGTATGTATCTTTGCTGGTTTACGTCAAAAAGCCCTTTTTCCGTCAGCCCCACCTCTGGGATAGTCTGACACAGCGACACTGTAAGCACCACCGTCATACGCTGTATGTTTCCCCCTGTGAGGGCAAGGGCTTCTCTGAAAGCTTTCTGTGCCTTTATCTCGCCTGTGATGTTTTCACCGCTTAGTATGCCTGCCACTGGAAGGGAGTAAAGCCCTGCCACCTTACCGTCAATAGCCATAGCCGCACCGCCGCCGTTAGCTTCAATAGCTTTCACAGCGCAAAGCATATCCGCAGGGTCAACGCCCGATACAACGACATTATTGCTCTCCTGAGCAAAGCTTGCGGCAACAGCTCCCCTTTTAATGCCAAGACCTTTTATAAAGCCACTGCCTATCTCACCACTCCTTCCGAAACGCTCCACAACGAATATGGGCAGAATATCGGCTTTTGTATCACCGCATACAATGCCGTTGCTGACTTCAAGCCTGCCTTTTACAAGCCTTGTGACTATGCCACCCTCGGGCTTTTCAATTGCATTTGCAGTAACATAACCCCTCTCAAAGCCTGCTTTTATCTCAAAAGAATGGCTGTCAAGCCCTCTGGGCAATATCACAGTGTTTTTAAGCTCAGGATAGCAAGTTATGTCAAACTCATGCCTGCAAAGAAACTCGCCGTTTTCAGCCACAAGCCTGCCATGGTGATAGACCTTTTTCACTGTCACATTTTCAAGGCTATCCATAAGCAGAAAATTCGCCTTTTTTGAGGGAGCGACCGAGCCTATGATATCGTCAACACCATAGTGCCTTGCGACGTTGAGAGTAGCCATTTTTATCGCTGACACAGGGGAAATACCGCATTTCACTGCAATGCGCAGAGCATTATCTATACAGCCGTTTTCCTTTATATCCTCCGCAGATTTGTCATCAGTGCAGAACATTATATCGTCCGTAGGGATATGATTTTTTACTATCCCCTCGCAAAGAGTTCGGCAGTTCGGCTCTATAGTTCCCTCTCTTACCAACACCGCCATTCCGCAGGCTAGCCGCTGCTCAAGGTCGCTTATGCTTTCGCACTCATGGTCGTCACAAAGCCCGGCGCAAGCCGCCTGCTGAACGTCACGAAATCCCATTGACGGACAGTGACCGTTCACCTTTACACCTGCCCTTTTTGCGGCACCGAGAAGCTTTATTATCTCCTCATTCCCGACCACAGCACCGCTTATCTCACCCACAGTTTTCGCCCTGCACTCTTTGATAACATTGGTGATATCGTCCTGCGTTTTCAGGGTGGAAAGATACTGCGAAGAAAGCTGCAAAAAGCTTTCTATGGGCATTTCCCCAAGCATTTCGCATATAGCTTTTATGCCCTTAAGACCAAAAGTATTCGACATCTGCATAGGGTCAAAGAATACACAGCCCGTTCCGTGTGGCACTGCGCCCTCGCAGTATGCAAAAGGCGTGAGCTTTGAGGACTCTATGTGCATATGAGCGTCGATAAAAGAAGGCGCAAGATACATTCCTCTGCAATCAATAAACTCTGTTGCTCTAGGCTCAAAGTCAGGGCAAACTGCGGCGATAATGCCGTTTTTTATCCCCACCGAGCCGCTGTCTATTATCCGTTCTCTGTAAACGTCAACTATCCCTGCGTTGTAAAAATAAATATCAAAAGGCAGCTTACCCTTAGCCGCCAGTATAAGTTCCTTTAGCTGCCGATCATTCATAAGCTGCCTCTTTCAGATACAAATATTATCAGTGTTTATATAGCGACTTGTTCAGCGCAAGATTGCAAAGCACATTGATTATACATCTTGACGCCGCAAGTGAAGTTATCTCGCTCACATCAAACGGAGGAGATACCTCCACAACGTCCATTCCACAGATACCGGGAGCTGTCACGAGCTTGAGAAGCCTTAAAAGCTCTCTCGGGAGCATACCGCCAAAATCAGGGGTGCCAGTACCCGGGCAGAAAGCAGCTTCCAGAACGTCTATATCAAGGCTCACATACACTGCCTTACAGCCCTTCCATGCAATATCCAGGGCAAGCTCTGCCACCTTGTCGATACCATACTTGTCTATATCCTCCATTGAGATCGCAGTACAGCCGCTGTCACGGGTGAATTTTGACCATGACTTGCAGCAGTTTCCGCCTATGCCTATCTGCACAAGATTTTTTGCGCTGAGGTTAGGCAGGTGAGTGGAATGATACCATTCTGTGCCGTGCATTTTTTCGTCCATTTGGATAGCGTCGCAATCGCTGTGGCGGTCGATATGGATAACGCCGATATTGCCGTCGATATACTTTGAAATGCCCCTGAGCGTAGGGAAAGTGGTAGAGTGGTCGCCCCCAAGAACGATAGGCGTTACTCCCTGAGAGAATATATATCCTATGCCCTTTGTTATCTGGTCGAAAGTCTTTTCGGCATTTGCAGGAAGTGTGTAGATATCTCCTGCGTCGCAAAGCTTTATGTTTTCGTATAGGTCAACGCCATAGTCAGGGTTGAAAGGGGATATCTGCGAAGAAGCGTGTCTTATGCCGACAGGGCCAAGTCTTGTGCCTGAGCGGTTTGACGCTCCGCTGTCATATGGGATACCCACCACTGCAACGTCATATTCCGACACCTTATGGATATCCTCGCAGAAAGGACTTCTGAGAAAAGTTTCGTGGCTTGTGTATGTAGGACCGAGATTTGTTCTTGCAAAACAGCTCATGCCCTCGCTTTTAATGCTGTCCGCAGGCTCTAATCCAAACTCAACGGCTCTCTTTGCCATTGTAGGAAATCTTGTGTTGCCAAATTCATCAAATCTTGCCGCCGTTTTCATGGCGTGCAGTTCATTTCTGTCTATCATGATCATTTCTCCCTGCTTTCTTTTATAAGCGGAAACTGAAGCTCCGCAATAGTTTCATCACTGTTGTCCGTAAGGGTTATGTCTATACGGTATATCATCACCCCGACGCTTCCAAGGGTGTAGCCATGCTCCTGTGCAAGACAGCGCATTTTCATTATGAGCTCACCGAAATAGCTGTAGCAATTTCTGTGAAAAGCGCAAACGTATTTTCCTCCTGCCACTGTTGTGAAGCTTTCCTTGTCAGCCTGATCTGCCGAGCAGAACACCATAGGGCAGACCTCGGAATCCATATCGTCAGGGTCAACTGAGTTTTTTATGGTCATTGCCACCTTATCAGTGGCAAGCACAGGTGAAGTTCCGCCTATAGCCTCCTCAAGCTTCATAAACTCTATACCAGTGAGATTTGTTCTGAACTTGTTGCTCTCCCCTTTGAGGGCATATCGTTCAGGAAGCTCCTTTATAACAGGGTCATCAAGCTTGAAATCTGTGTTGTTAAGCTCTCTGATAAATTTAAGCTTTTCTTTCAGCACACGGCTTATTTCAAGCTTATCCGCTATCTCCTGCTGTAAAAGCTCATAACGCTGTCTGAGAACACGCTCGGACTTTTCAAGGTTTCTGTCGCTGAAATAGTCCTCTATTTCTTTCAGTGATAAGTTCAGCCTGCGAAGCTCTTTTATAGTGCCAAGCTTTTCACACTGCTGTGCCGAATAAAACCTCCGCCCTGTGAGCTTGTCAACATAGTCAGGTCTTAAAAGTCCTATCTTATCGTAATATCTAAGCCGTTCGGTAGGTATGTTTCGATACTTTGCTATCTCGGTTATGCTCAGAAGCTTTTCCCCATTCGGGACAAGCTGTCCGTTTTCGTCTGTATAAAACACAGTGTATTTCATATCATCAGTCATATCTTGTCCCCCATTCCAATTATTATGGCAGCTTATTCAAGAGCCTGCTCGTCCTCTGCCCCTGTTCTTATCTTCACAACGTTTGCAACGTCATAAACAAATATCTTTCCGTCGCCTATCTTGCCCGTATAAAGCACCTTTCTGATAGTGTCGATAAGAAGTCCAAGAGGAACAGTGCTTATAACTATCTCCACCTTTATCTTAGGCAGAAGCCTTGATTCAAGCTCAGAGCCTCTGTAAAGCTCAGTGCTTCCTTTTTGTATTCCACAGCCGCTCACCTGCGTAACTGTCATGCCTGTTATATCAAGCTTATCCAAAGCATTTTTCAGCATCTCGAACTTTGCGACGTTCATAAGAACGACCACCTTGTGCATCTTTCCGTCCGCCTTGTAGTCAGAAGCGTTAAGCTCTGAGGCTTCGTCTATAGCCCTCACCTTTGAAGGCTCGTCAGCGGCAGCGGTGATGAACTGAGCAGTGTTGAGAAGATCCGCATAGCTGCTTGAAAGTCCATGCTCGCACTTGTCAAGACCAACTATCTCTGTGTTCTCGCTAACTCTCAGACCCATTGTTTTCTTTATCACGGTGAACACTATCACCATAATAAGCGCTGTCCATGCCGCCACTGAAAGCACGCCTGCAAGCTGTATAAGCAGATCCTTCGGGCTTCCTGAATATATAAGACCGCTTTTCTTTGCGAAAACGCCCGTCATAAGCGTTCCCCATGCTCCACACAGACCGTGAACACTTACCGCACCCACAGGGTCGTCAGCCTTTAGCTTTGTTATAAGCTCAACACCAAACACCATTACAAAGCCTGCTGTTATGCCGATAAAGAATGCTCCTCCTGCCGAAACTGTGTCACAGCCTGCGGTTGAAGCCACAAGTCCTGCAAGTGCTCCGTTAAGGGTCATTGTCACGTCAGGTTTGCCGTAGCGCACCCATGTGATGAACATTGCAGCTATTGCGCAAGCCGCCGCAGATATGTTTGTGTTAAAGAAGATATCCCCAAGCTTTGCCGCCGCATTGTCGCCCTGAGCGGTGAGAAGCGAGCCACCGTTAAATCCGAACCAGCCTATCCACAAAATGAATATGCCCAAAGCTCCGATAGTGAGATTATGTCCCGGTATGGCTCTCGCCTTGCCGTTTTTATCAAACTTGCCTATCCTTGCTCCCACAAGCAGCGCACCTATAAGTGCGGTAGTTCCGCCAACAACGTGAACGGCAGTTCCGCCTGCGAAATCGTGGAAGCCTATACTTTTGAGCCAGCCTGCACTGTTCCATATCCAGTGACCTGTTATAGGATAAACTATTCCGCTCATAACAGCCGAATATGTAAGATAAGCCTTGAACTTTGTTCTGCCTGCCATTGCTCCTGAAACTATAGTCGTGGCAGTTGAACAAAAGACAGTTGCGAACATAAGAAACACTCGCTTAGGCAGATCTCCTGCGGCTGCAAACTTTCCTGCTGCGAACAGGCTTGGCGTTCCGATAAATCCTCCTATGGAGTCGCCATACAAAAAGCTGAAGCCGATAACCCAGAAAAGAACAGAGCCTATGCAGTAATCCATAAGGTTTTTCATTATTATGTTGCCTGCATTTTTTGCTCTGGTGAAGCCTGTTTCCAGCATTGCAAAGCCTGCCTGCATAAAGAATATCAAAGCTGTGCAGAGAAGAACCCACACGGTATCCAGAGATGAATACATTATCGCACTTCCTTTTTCATATTATTTCTTATTTTGCCACATGAACGTCTGCGTAACTGAAGTTATACCAGAACATCGGGCTTGGGTCATATGTGAACTTGTCGCTTACTGCGTAAACATCAGATGATGTGTAAAGTCCAAGGTAAGGGCACTCATCAGCAAATATCTTATATGCGTCAGTATAGTAACCCATTTTCTCAGCGTCGTCTGTTGTCTGAGCCGCTTTATCAAGAAGTCCGTCTGCTTCTGTGCTTGTCCAAAGTGTTTCATTCGTTCCGCCCTCGCAAGCGTTAGAGCCTGCATATAATGTCTTTAACATTCCCATAGGGTCAAGAAAGTCTGACATCATGTATGTGCCGACTGCGTTGTAATATCTCTCGCCGTTATCCTTTGTCTTGTAGCCGAACATATAGCTGAAGATATCGCTGTCAGGCACTTCCACAAGATTCATTGTGATAGAGCCGCTTGCGTCTACCATTGACTTGAGAAGCTCAGCCTGCTTCTGCGTCTGTGAAGTCGTATAGAAATCGAACTCAAAGCCGTCAGGATACTTTGACTTTGCAAGACATTCCTTTACCTTGTCATAATCCTGAGTATAAACATCGCTTTCGGCAATAGTTGAATCCCACTTATCCTTATCCATATACATCATGGATTCGCTCATTGGAACAACAGCCGACTGCTTTGCATAATCGCCGCCGATAGTTGTTGTTATCTGTGAACGGTCGATACAATATGCAACAGCCTTTCTTGCCCACTCGTCATCAAACGGCTTTGAAGCTGTGTTGAATGCGATATAGTTTGAAGTCGTTCCCTCGCATGAGAGGATATTGAAGTTCTGACAGCTCTGATATACAGACATAACGCTGTTTGACATACCCTCGACAAAGTCTATCTGTCCGCCCTTTGCCGCAAGTGCTAATGCGCTTTCGTCCTCGATAACGTAATATTCTACCTTGTCGATATCGAGAGTATCAGGGTCGCCCCACCAGTTTTCGTTCTTTTCAAGAACTATCTCGCTTCCTGATGACCATGAAGAAAGCTTATAAGGACCTGTGCCGACAGTCTTTCCGTCAGCAGTGCCGTACTTGTCGCCTTGCTCCTCTGTTACAGACTTCTCGACTATAGTGCAGGCTGATGTTGCAGGAACATACTGCCATGATGAGTCAGGCTGCTTAAGATGAACTGTCAGCGTCCAAGTATCATTGTCGGCTTCAAAGCTGTCAACGTTTGCAAAAAGATAGCTCATATAATAGTTGTCTTCTGTTACTCTGTTAAGAGAATAAAGCACATCGTCCATTGTCATTTCATTGCCGTCTGAGAACTTTACTCCCTGTCTTATCTTGTATGTGTATGTAGTATCGTCAACCTGCTCCCAAGATTCTGCAAGGGCAGGTTCAACTTTTGTGCCGTCATGTGAGAAGTTAAGAAGCGTGTCATAGCAGTCATAACCTGTGAGAGTTGCTGCCACGATAGTGAAGTCGGCAGGGTCAAATGATGACGGCTCCTGAGTATAGCCTACTCTGAGAACTGTCTCTGAATTTCCTCCTGAAGAACCTGAGCCTGAACCGGAACCTGTGTTGTTGAAGCAGCCTGTCATACAGCTTGAAACTGTTATTGCCAATGCAGCAGCGGCCGCGATCTTGCGTGAGAATTTTTTCATGATAACTTTCCTTTCTTCAAAAGATTTATTACATATCCGAAGCAGTCTTGCTGCGGTCAATGCCTAGTGGGAAATGACAGGCAACGTAATGCCCGTTTCCAATGTCTTTGAGCTTTGGCGTGCGGTTGTCGCACAAGCCCTCTTTGAAATATCTGCACCTGCCTGCAAAGCGACAGCCCTCGGGGATATCCACTGCGTTCGGTATATCTCCCTCCAGCAGGATATGCTTCTTATTTTCAAGAGGGTGTTCCTTTGGCTTTGCTGAAATAAGTGCCTGAGTGTAAGGGTGAGCAACGCTGTTATATACCTGCTCCACCGTACCCATTTCCATTACCGCTCCCAGATATACCACCGCTATCCTGTCGCAAACGTGACGGACAACGTTCAGATCATGGGAGATAAAAAGTATCGTCTGCCCTTTATCCTCTTTCAAGTCCAGCATAAGATTCAATATCTGCGCCTGCACAGAAACGTCAAGTGCCGAAACAGGCTCGTCTGCAAGAATGAAATCAGGCTCCAGCATAAGCGCCCTTGCTATTGCAAGCCTTTGGAGCTGACCGCCCGAAAGGTCTTTAGGATATCTTGTGAGCAAATCCTCCGGAAGCGCTATATACTTCATAAGCTGTTTTATCCTCGCCTTGTAGACCTCAGGCTTTATCTTATGCACCTTTGCAGATTCTTCAAGGCTAAAGCGTATAGTCTTTTTCGGGTCAAAGGAAGCAAGAGGGTTTTGAAAGACCATTTGCATTCTTGAACGCAGCTCCTGCTGTTCCTTGCGGCTCACATGAGTTATGTTTTTGCCGTCAAAATATATCTCGCCTGAATCAACGTCGATAAGCTTCAGAACGCATCTTCCTATGGTTGATTTGCCCGAGCCGCTCTCGCCTATTATGCCGAATATCTCGCCTTTGTAGATATCAAAGCTAACATCATCAACGGCGTGGATATATCTCGTCTTTGCCTTTGCAAGCTTGTAATTGTCAAGGCAGAAATACTTTTTCAGATCTCTGACGCTTATAAAAGGCTGTCTGTCTTTTTCTTTGCTCATTGTGATGTCACCTCCCGCCACTTGAAGCAAGCTGTGCTGTGTCCCTCAGACACATTTTCTGTAACAGGCACGCAGCTTCTGCATTTATCGTCAGCATACTTACATCTTGGTGCAAAGGCACAGCCCTTGAACTTTTCATACAGAAGCGGAGGGCTGCCAGGTATGCTTTTCATTCTTTTTTCTGTGTCGCTCTCTCTTGGATTGCTTTCAAGGAGCGCCTTTGTGTATGGGTGAGCAGGGTGGTCGAAAATATCCACAACGCTTGCGGTCTCAACAGCCTTTCCTGCATACATTACAGTTACGCTGTCGCAAATCTCAGCCACAACACCAAGGTTGTGAGTGATGAATATTACCGATGTTCCGCTTTCCTGCTGGAGCTTTTTTATAAGCTTTAGTATCTGCGCCTGGATAGTAACATCAAGCGCCGTGGTAGGTTCGTCTGCAATAAGAAGCTTCGGCTCGCATATAAGCGCCATTGCTATCATTATTCTCTGTAACATTCCTCCGCTCATTTCAAACGGATACTGCTCGTATCTTTTCTCTGCAGGTGTTATGCCTATCTTTTCAAACATCTCGATGACCTTTTCTCTTGCTTCACGGCGATTTAAGTTTTTCTTCGCCCTTAGCATTTCTGCTATCTGCTCGCCTGCTTTCATGATAGGGTCAAGGGAGGTCATAGGGTCTTGGAATATCATTGCGGCTGTACTGCCCCTGAAATCACGGAGCTGCTTTTTGCTCATTGCAAGAACATCTTTCTCGCCGCTGTCATCTCTTATATAGATATCCCCTGCATATCTGGTGGTCTCCTCGTTATGGAACCTTATGACCGACTTTGATGTTACGCTTTTTCCGCAGCCGCTCTCTCCTACGATACCATGTATCTCCCCTTGCTTCACTTCAAGGTCAACGCCCTGAACGGCGTATACGATACCTCTAACTGTCATAAAGTCTACAGAAAGGTCTTTTATTTCAAGAACGTTTCCTTTTTTCATCTTTTACGCCTCCCCGTTTGCCTTAACTGCTGAAAGCTTCTTTATGCCGTGTTTCTTTTCGTATTTCTTGAATGACGACAGCTTTCTTGATGACAGGTCAAGATAGTTCTGAACACCGTCGCTGAAAAGGTTTATGGATACTGTTACAAGTATTACGCATATTGCAGGTATAAAAAGCAGTGCCGAGCTATTATAAAGGTTGCCCATGCCGTCACGGAGAAGCGTTCCCCAGTCGGCATTCGGAGCCTGAACGCCAAGTCCCAGAAAGCTCAGAGTAGCCATTGATGTGATAGCCGTACCGATATCAAGTGTGAACTGCGATATCATAGGTGTGATGATGTTCGGCAGGATATGCACGAAAATTATCCTTGCGTCTGAAAAGCCCATTGATTTGCAGGCTTCAACATACACCGCCTTTTTCTCTGTCATTATCATTGATCTTGCGGTCTTTGTTGTAAGAGGGATATAAGAAATGCCTATGGCGATGATACCTGTCATCATGCCCTTTCCCATTACCGCAATAAAGATAAAGGAAAGAAGAAGTGGCGGTATTGCGCTTATAACGTCCCACACCCTCATTACGATACTGTCAAGAGGACCTCTGTAGTATCCGCAGATAAGCCCAAGAGGAACACCTATTACTACCTCTATGGCAACTATAAGAAAGGCATTCAGAATGGAAGTTCTTGCACTGCATATGAGCCTTGAAAAAAGATCTCTGCCAAGTCCGTCAGTTCCGAAAATGTGTCCCTCAGAAAAGGCTGGAGCATATATGGCATTCACGTCTGTGGCAAGAGGGTCATACGGTGCGATAACGCTTGCAAAGAGCGATACGAAAACTATGACCGCAAGGAATATTCCCGTCACCGCCACAACAGGTGTGAAAAACGTTCCTGCTTTATTTTTCTTCTTCATTAAAAATCCCACCTTATTTAAGATCAACTCTCGGATCAAGAACGGTATAAAGTATGTCGATAACAAAACTCATTACAAGATAAGCTCCAAGCATGAAAAGCACAAGTATCTGAACTATTGGAAAATTGTTTTCCTCTATCGCCGATATGAGCAGACCGCCTATACCGGGAAGAGAAAAGACCTGCTCAACTATTACTGTCGAGCCTATAGAGCCTGCTATCATATATCCTGCAACTGTTATAACAGGAATAACGGCGTTGTGAAAAGCGTGCTTGTAGGTTATGTTGCTTTGCTTTAATCCCTTTGCAGCCGCTGTTGCGATATAAGGGGATTGAAGCTGACTTATCATGTTGCTTCGTGTGATACGTCCAAGCATCGCAACGAACGTCAGCGCCATTATCAGGCTCGGTATCATTATACGCTGTAAGAACTCTCCGAAATTTGTATATGTTCCGATAAACGAATATCCAGGAACGTACTTTGTCATGAAAATAAGTATCAGTATGCTTACCAAAAATGACGGTGCACCTGAAAGCACAAGCATAAGTCCCGAAATTGCTGCGTCTGAGGGTCTGCCTTTTCTCAGCGCCGCTGCAACTCCCATTATAACAGCTATCACTGAGCCTATGACGGAACTCATTATCACAAGTCCGAATGTTATTGGAAGCCTTGACATTATAAGACCTTTTACGTCCTGACCGTCAACATAGTCTGTGCCGAAGTCGCCTGAAAGAACTCCCTTTATCCACCTGAGATACTGTATATGCACAGGGTCGTCAAGGTGATATTTTTCTGTAAGAGCCTGTCTGAGTTCAGGAGTGGATTGATTGTTCCCTATCATTACTGTGAGAGGGTCTGCGTCTGACATTCTCAGAACAACGAACACCAGAAAGGATACCAAAAACATTATGACTATCATTGAAAGCAGCCGTTTGATTATAAATCTGAACCTTTTCACTTTACATTCCTCCTATATTTACAGCTGCGCTTTGCAGGATTTTCTTTCTTGACCTTCATTTTGCTTTTTGAAAATAATTTACTCCACGAAACTTTTCTTTCGTTATACCTATGATATATCCTGTAGCAACTACAACTGCAATACTGAAAATCAGTCATTTTATATTTTATATATAAACTTTTTATTAACGTAAGCTGTCTTTTAAACTTACAGAAAATGTTGTATGAATAAATAAACTTTATATCCTGCATTTTGTTCATATTCACAAATGTAAGAAAAGAGGGGCGCTCCAAAGCAGAAGCACCCCACAAATGAAGATTTGGTAATCAGTAGAAAGCTTAGTCCTCGAACATCTTTCTTGCAGCGAAGCATATCATCTCGGCAGTGAGATCAGTGCCGTATTCGCTTACGTCGATCATAAGATGTTTGTTGTCACGGTCACCACGATTTTTGCCTGTGACGTATTTATAATAGTTGTGGCGCTGGCGGTCAACACGTTTTATGAGCTTGTCAGCCTCCGGCCATGAAAGGTCATAAGTTTCACACATATGCTTTATCCTTGCTTCCAAAGGCGCATAGAGAAAAACGTTCATGTGGTTTGGATATTCTCTGAGAACATAGTCTGCACATCTGCCGAAGAATATGGCGGATACACGCTTGTTTGCAAGATCTCTGATGATATCAACCTGCGCTTTTACAGCCTTGTCGGAATAAAACTGCGTTGATGAGCCGTAGCCGAATGACTTCAGCAGGCGGTCAGCGTTCTTGTCAAGCATTTCCTCACTGTCAAGAAACGAGTCACGGCTTATGCCTGCACGCTCCGCCGCCATATCTACAAGGTCCTTGTCATAAAACTCCACGCCAAGCTCAGCCGCCGCCTTTCTTGCGACCTCTCTTGCGTTGCAGCCGAACTCACGGCTTATGGTAATAATAAACTTTTTCATAGTCTATGCTCCTTTTTTATTTATGAGATTTTCTTTAGTGGCGGCTATCCTCCGCTCCTGTCTGGCTTTTATCTGAATCTTCGGCAAATTCCAACCGAATTTCACCGACATGAGCCTTAGGGAAAACGTCACCGCAAGGCTCACCATGCAGGCAGGCATGAATGACATCATGCCATAGCAAAGCAGAAAAGCCGCTGCACCTGTGGCAGAAGCGCAGGCATAAATGTTGCCCACAAATATCTCAGGTTTCTTGTTCACGAAAATATCCCTGAGAACTCCGCCCCCAACGCCTGTTATAACTCCTGAAAACACAAGCAAAAAAGTGTTGTCTGACACTCCGCTCCTCATTGCCGCTGTTATACCTGTAACAGTGAAAATGCCAAGCCCTATAGTATCGAGCATGAGCATTGCAGTATCATAAAGCTTCAACGCCTTGCCCCCCAGGTCGCCTTTTACAGCCAAGGCAGCAAACACAAGCACCGATATCAAAGCCGCCGCACTCATTGCGAGGGGGTCACGAAACGCCGCCACAGGATGACTTCCGATGACGATATCACGCATTATCCCACCGCCCACAGCCGTTGTCACTCCTATTATTATAACGCCGAAAAGGTCAAAACGCCTTTTTATCGCTGTCAGCGCACCGCTTGCCGCAAACGCTGCAGTGCCGATAAGTTCAAGTATCGTAACGATAACATCAAAACGCTCATTCATTCAACGTCCCTGCCTGCATATTTGTGTATCTTCCGCACCGCCGTCGCCTGACTTATGCCAAGCTTCTGTGCCACAGCCACAGATGTTCTGTATTTTTCATAGGCTCTCATCACAAGTCCGCTTTCGTAAAATTCAAGCATATCCTTTAGGGAGGCATTCTGTGCAAATACCTCAGACGAACCGCCTGTTATCCTGTCAGGCAAGTCGAAAACGTCCACCTTTTTCTTCTCGGTAGTAAGAACGATACGCTCGATAGTCCTATGCACCTCGTCGATATTTTCTTTCCAATCATATCCCAACAAACAGCCCATGGCACGAGGGGTGAACTCAACGCTCCGTGAGTATTTCTTGTTTGCCGAGCCGAGATAATAGTCGATAAAGCTTTTAAGATCCTCCGCACGCTCGCCAAGAGAATACATCTGCACCTGATAAGGCTCGAACTCGCTTATAAACTCCTCCGACAGCTTGTCAGCACCTTTAAGCTCCTCCACCGAATGTTCAGAAAGCCCCACAGGCACAATGCCTGCTTTTGCGCATTTTTCAAGGACTGCCCTTTGAAGCCTAGGCGACAGCCTGTCTATATGCTTTATTATCACAGCGTAAATGCCCGAAAGCGGCGATATCATCGACCCCTCTCCAAGAAGCTCCTTTTCTATGACTTCTTCCCCGACAGGTGCGCAGTCATAGGTGTAAAGCGTTCCTTTTTTGCCGTATATAGTGGAAGCAAGATAGCTTTTGCCGCTTCCTGTGGGACCATAGATGTAACACGGACAGCCTGCGTCACAGAAAACTCCTGCAAGCCGCCTTGCGTCTCTTGAACGGCTGCTTTGGGCGATATAACGCTGTCCACCGTCACGTCCTGTCATAAGCTCTATTTCATCAAGAAGCTTTTTGTTCTGATACTGCAAAACATTGTAACGCTCCCGCAGGTCGTCAAAGCCTGTTATCTCCCAAGAGGAATAGCTTATTATCATCTCAAGCTCTCCGTCCTTGAATACCGGTATTCCCGTGACGAAAGTTTCCTCATTGTCAACGCCTTTTTGCACTGTTGTGACACGCTTGTGGCTTTCAAAAACCATTTGCGTCACGCAAGGGGAAAACATCTTCATCATTTCCTCTGAGCCTGCGAATTTACCTATTATGTCAGAGCCTTTTACGCTTCTGCCGCTGAGATAGGAGTTTGAAACAAATCTGAACACTCCGCTGCTGTCGGCAATAGTCACTCCTGGGTGGATACTTTCGAGAATGTGCCCTAGCTGCTCATAATCCATTTGTCTGCACTCCTTTCTGCGGCTTTATAGTTTACACATTAAGTATCTTTGAGAAGAACTGCTTTGCACGGTCGCTCTTAGGGTGCTTGAACACTTCCTCAGGGGTGCCGTCCTCGATAACATAGCCGCCGTCCATAAAGCAGACTCTGTTTGCCACCTCTGCCGCAAAGCCCATTTCGTGTGTGACAACTATCATTGTCATTCCTGCCTTAGCCAGGTCTTTCATAACGTTCAGAACCTCGCCAACGAACTCAGGGTCAAGGGCGGAAGTCGGCTCGTCAAAGAGTATGACCTCAGGCTCCATTGCAAGGGTCCTCGCAATAGCCACACGCTGCTGCTGACCGCCTGAAAGCTGAGTAGGATAAGCGTCTGCCTTGCCGTCCATTCCAACTCTCGCAAGAAGCTCCATGGCTTTCTTCTTTGTTTCTTCCTTGTTAGCCTTTTTAACCTGAACAGGACACTCCATGACGTTTTCAAGCACTGTTTTGTGCGGCCAAAGGTTGAACTGCTGGAACACCATTCCAACATTCTTTCTTATGACCTTTGCAGCCTTTTCGTTAAGCTTTTTGTTGTGCTTGTCCTCGTCGATGCCCTTTAGGGAAACTCCGCCTATATCTATTTCGCCTGATGTCAGCTCCTCGAGATAGTTCAGGCATCTGAGAAAAGTGCTTTTGCCAGAGCCGCTAGGGCCGATAACGCTTACCACCTCGCCCTTGTAAATATCCATATCTATTTTTCTGAGGACCTTAAGCTCCCCGTAATTCTTTGCCAGATCGTGAACCGATATAACAGGCTTTCTGCTTTCAGCCATTGTATTTTACACTCCTTTTTCGTCAGATAGCAACACGGTTGTTGTGCTTTTCTATACATCTTGATGCGAACTCGATAACAAGGTTCAGCGCCCAGTAAAGAACGCCTGCACAGATATAAACTATCAGAGGGCTGAAAGTTATACCGATAGCTTCCTTTGTCATCATTGTCATTTCTGCAACTGTGATGATAGAAAGGATAGATGAGTCCTTAACAGTCTGAACAAACTGTCCTGTCAGTGACGGAACGATTATTTTCAAAGTCTGCGGGAAAATTATTCTCACCATTGTTTTAAATCTTGACATTCCCATTGCATATGAAGCTTCAAACTGTCCCTTTGGGATAGCGCTGACGCCGCTTTCAAGAATAACTGCGGTATAAGCCGCTGTGTACATTCCAAGAATTATAACGCCTGTTGAGAACGCTGAAACGTTCAGACCAAGAGCAGGGAGTCCGTAATATGCAAGATATACCTGCACCATAAAAGGGGTGCATCTGAATATCTTTATAAACGCCCTTGCGATAAGCTCAACCGCCTTGTTTTTTGAAAGGCACATATAGCCTACCGCCGAGCCTAACACTATTGCAATAAGGATAGACAGCACCGATATTGCCGCCGTTGTTCCAAGACCCTGCAAAAGCAGCGGAAGCGCTATTTCCGCAACGTGCATAAATTCGTTCATATATCTGCGCCTCCTTATCTTCTTTCAAGTCTTTTCTTCTGAAGCTTTACAAGTTCTTCAAGTCCTGCGCAGATAACAAAATACATAACTGCAATAGCAATATAGAAAGGCAGGTTTATGTATGTCTGCGTTACAAGACGCTGAGCCGTTCTTGTAAGCTCTACGATTGCCAACACAGAAAGCATCGGCGACACCTTTATAACGTTTATGAACTCGCTTGTCAGCTGCGGCAAAGCTACCTTGAATACCTGTGGGAAAACTATCCTCATTAGTATCTTTGGCTCGCTCATGCCCAAGGCTCTGGCCGCCTCCGTCTGACCCTTTGGCACAGCCGTAAGCCCGCCACGGATTATTTCTGCAATAAATCCGCCGCTGTTAAGGCTAAGAGCGATTATGCCTGACGCCAGGTTTGAAAGATTCAGACCCATTACTGCAAGCGCCTGATATATAATGTATATCTGCACCAGCACAGGCGTGCCACGGACAAAGCTTATATAAACTGCGACTATCTTTTTCAGTATCCTTGAAGGAAGCGAATCGCCGCCCATTCTCATCACCGAAAGCAGCATACCAACGCAAAGTGCTATAAGTATCGCTACAACGGATACGAATACTGTATAGCCAAGACCTTTCAGCAGCAGGTCTTTATAATGCCATACTATGTTGAAATTCTCCATTGATATATAATGCTCCGCCATTTGCGACGAAGCATTTCCTCCTTTCAAAGATGCTTTTTACTCGGCAGGGATATAATCGCTCTCAGGCAGGTCAACGGCTTCACCAAACCATTTCTTCTGGAGCTCTGCAAGAGTTCCGTCCTCTTTGAACTTGTGTATCTCAGAGTTGATATAGTCAGAAAGCTCTGTGTCTTCCTTACGAACAGCCCATGATACCCAAGTGTCTGTGCCGACCATTTCAGCCTTGCCTGAATCGTCAGCCACTATCTCATAATCGTCAGGATTCTTCATTACAACTGCGGCGCAGCTTGCATAGTTCTGAGCAACAAGGTCTATCTTGCCGTTCTTAAGCTCTGCAAAAGCCTCAGGGAATGAGTCGTATTTGAGCAGTTCAGCATAGCCGTCCTTGCCCTCTGACTTTAGCTTCTCGTTGAATTTCTTTGTATCGTCCTCATTGTAGCAAGAAGTCTGTGTGCCGACCTTTTTGCCTGACATATCTTCAATAGACTTGATGCTGTCATCGCCCTTTCTCTTTACGAAAACTGTAGTTCCGTTCTGGATAGGATAAGTCATCGTGTACTTGCCTGCACGTTCAGCAGTTACGCCGAGTGTTGCTCCAACAACGTCATATTTCTTTGCTTCAAGTCCTGCAAGTATTCCTTGGAACGGCAGGTCGATATAATCAAGCTCTACCCCCAGATCGTCGCAAATCTTAGCGAACAGATCTGCGTTGTAGCCTATGATCTTATCGCCGTCCATGTATTCAAAAGGCTCATAAGCGGCTTCTGTCGCAACTGTGAGCTTACCGTTTTCCTTGATCTGATCCAGTGTGAGCGGTTCTGTGTTCTTGCTGCTTCCGCAGGCTGTAAGACATCCTGCCGCAAGTACTGAAGCCACCGCCACTGCACAAACTTTTTTTAACATTCCAAATCTTCTTCCGCTTTTCATAACTGATTCCAACCTTTCACTTACTTTTCTAAATAATTCGGAGCGCTGACAAGCCAGACACCCTAGTGCCGCCGTCAACGCTCCGTTGCGTTTGATATTATATTTATTGGAGAGTGAATTATTTTTCTATCTTTATTTTCTCTTGCCGATCTTCTTCTGATAAGCAAGGATAGACATGAACTCAAAAATGATATTTGCGCCCATATAAGCTGTTATCTCTGAGTGGTCATATGGAGGAGCAACTTCTACTACATCAAAACCTGTGAAGTTCAGATCTTTCAGCGCTCTTATATATTGAAGTGTTTCAAAGGAAGTAAATCCTCCCACCTCAGGAGTACCTGTACCTGGTGCATAAGCCGGGTCAACAAAGTCGATATCGAATGTAAGGAACACCTTGTTGTCGCCAACCTTTTCCTTTATGACCTTGAGAAGATCTTCAGGAGAATATGTGTGGAGCTTGTCCCCTGGGATAACCGTGAAGCCAAGGTCTGCGGCGATCTTGAAATCGTCAGGATCGTAAAGAGAACCTCTCATGCCGATCTGAACCGACTTCTCAGGATCAATAAGACCCTCCTCCATTGCTCTTCTGAATGGTGTGCCGTGATTGTATTTCTGACCGAAAACCGTATCGCACAGGTCAAGGTGTGAATCGAAATGCACAAGGCTTACCTTTCCATGCTTCTTTGCGATAGCTCTAAGTTCGCCAAGGGTGATAGCGTGGTCGCCGCCAATGCTTATCGGAACTGCACCGCATTCAAGAACACCGTCCAAGGTCTGCTCGATAGCTGCATATGTTTCGTGAATATAATCAGGGATCACAGGAACGTCGCCAAGGTCTGCGCCCTTGAGTGAATCCATAATGTTGACGCCCATTGCAACATTGTTAGGCTTTATCATTGCCGAGATGTTTCTTACACCGTTAGGACCAAATCTTGCGCCTGCTCTGAAAGAAGCGGCGGTATCGAACGGTATACCAACGATAGCGAAATCCAATCCCTCTGCTGAGGTCGCGTGAGGAAGCCTCATGAAATTACCCATATTACAAAAACGAGGAGAGCCTGAGGCGCTCGGTGGCTGACAATTGTTGTTGATCATTTGAGGTCACTTTCCTTTCAAAATCACTGAGAAACATATCCGCATGACCGTTCAAGTCATTTCTGAATTGCTCTATGTGCAGAATTATATCACCATTCCTGCAAGTTGTCAAGAGCTATTTTTCAATTTTTCTGAAAATTATTCACTTTGGAATAAGCTTTGTTATCACTTATACAGCGTATTTACGTCATTTTATCCATGTCAAAGTCGCAACTATTCATTTTTGAATAGTTTCTTTGTGCAAATCTACAAATGACAATAATGCAATATTCAGATATAAGACTTTCATTTTGTTCACATTTATTTTTTATTCAAAGCTGAATAAAATAAGAATTTTTCATTAACACTATTGCCAAATAAAAAGCTCTGTGCTATACTGATAATCAAAGCAATGACGCTCTTATAACCGATACGGCAATGCCTGTCGGTTTATAAGGGCGTTGTTTTTTTATTATCACCAGGTCAAACTCAGAAAACAATTTTGAAAGGAAGTTTTATTATGGCTTGTTTTTTAGTACCAGCAACAGAAGCGATCGTTACAACTATTGTGGCAAAGGCAGTAAAGTCTCACGAGGCAAAGGCAGATGAGCAGACAAAGGTCAAAGCTCTTTCGGAGGACAAGCTTCCTCTTTCTAAAAAGATAACAAGGCTCTCAGGCTTTCTGTGGGGTGGCTCTGGTCTTTTGGCATTTGAACATCTGTGGCATGGCGAGATATCTCCGTTCTTCCCATTCCTGACAGCGGCTAACGACCCTTCGGAAATGGCAGTAGCATTCCACGAAATGGCGACTGTCGGAACATCAATGGCTGTTCTTGTGACAGCGGTATGGGCTGTGCTGACTGTGGTGTCTGACAAGATACTGAAACGTAAGCCAAAAAAGACTGCAAAGCTGGGAGGTGACGCCGTATGACACTTCTTATCACACTCATAGCAGCCGTTATCATTACCATAGTATGGTACACATCACCAAAAGCCAGAAAGCTTAAAGTGGGGCTGATGTGCTATATGTACTGGGGCGCATCTATAATGTGGCTCGTGGACGCACTTTTTGAATACAAAGAGCAGGGCGCAGGATATTTCACCCCTGCCACCGCAGACATGATAAACGACAGCTTTTTAGGAATCTGCGTTGTTGCACTCGGCACCGTCGTATGGCTCGGCACTATGCTCATAAGCGACCCTGAGGGAGTAGTAAGAAAAGCCCTTACAGAGAAAAAGCAGTAGATACACTATACTATATAAATAGGAGGAATAATAATGCGACTTGTTCCAAGAGAGCAGGATAAGCTTATGCTCCATTATGCGGGCATGCTTGCCCGTGACCGAAAGGCACAGGGATTAAAGCTCAACTACCCTGAAGCTGTGGCATACATAAGCATGGAAGTAATGGAAAAAGCAAGAGCAGGAGCGTCAGCCGCTGAGCTTATGCAATACGGCACAAAGCTTCTTACCGCTGATGACGTCATGGACGGCGTTCCTGAAATGATACACGAAATACAAATAGAATCCACAATGCCCGACGGCACAAAGCTTGTGACAGTACACAACCCTATCAAGGGTGCAAGCAAGCTTCACCCGGGGGAATTTATCGTTGAGGAAGGCACTGTCAAGCTCAACGAGGGAACAGAAAGCATTGAGCTTACAGTTTCAAACACAGGGGACAGACCTATCCAGACAGGCTCCCACTTCCACTTTTTTGAGGTAAACAAGGCTTTGGAATTTGACCGCAAGGCGGCTTATGGTATGCGGCTTGATATCCCCGCAGGCACAGCGGTAAGATTCGAGCCTGGCGAGAAAAAGACCGTCCGTCTTATACCTATCGGCGGCGACCGCATAGGCTATGGTCTGAATGGCCTTGTAAACGGAAAAATGGACGATGAAAACATCAAGCAGGCAGCCTTTGAAAAGGCTAAAAAGCTTGGCTTCAAGGGGGTGTAGGAAATGATCGAGATATCGAGAAAAGCTTACTGCGATATGTATGGTCCGACAGTTGGCGACAGGGTGCGCTTGGGCGACACTTCTCTTATTGCAGAAGTGGAAAAAGATTTGACAGTTCATGGTGATGAAGCAAAGTTCGGCGGAGGAAAATCTCTCCGTGACGGCATGGGGCAATCCTGCAAAGCCACTGACAAGGAGTGCCTTGACACTGTTATCACAAACGCTCTTATCATCGACAGCACAGGCATCATAAAGGCTGACGTTGGCATAAAGGACGGCAGGATAGCAGGAATAGGCAAAGCAGGCAACCCCGACATCATGAATGGCGTTGACAAAAACATGATAATAGGCGCTTCCACGGAAGCTATCGCAGGCGAGGGACTTATCCTCACCGCTGGCGGACTTGACACGCACATTCATTTTATCTCTCCAACTCAGGTGAGAACAGCCCTTTACAGCGGAATCACCACCATGATAGGCGGTGGTACAGGTCCTGCCGACGGCACCAATGCCACCACCTGTACACCCGGCGAGTTCAATATCCACAGAATGTTGGAAGCATCCGAAGACCTGCCAATGAATTTCGGCTATCTCTGCAAGGGAAATTCAAGCGACATCACAACTCTTGAAGAGCAGATAAAGGCAGGCTGTATAGGCTTGAAGATACACGAGGACTGGGGCTCTACCCCTGACGTTATCGACCACGCACTTACTGTTGCGGATATGTATGACGTTCAGGCGGCTATCCACACCGACACTCTTAACGAGGGCGGATTTGTTGAAGATACCGTCAATGCTTTCAAGGGCAGGACTATCCACACTTATCACACAGAGGGTGCAGGCGGCGGACACGCTCCTGACATTATCAGAGCAGCAGCGTTCCCGAATGTTCTCCCTTCCTCAACGAACCCTACAATGCCTTACACCGCAAACACTCTTGACGAACATCTGGATATGCTCATGGTGTGTCATCACCTTGACAAGAACGTCCCGGAGGACATTGCTTTTGCAGATTCAAGGATACGTCCTGAAACTATCGCCGCAGAGGACGTTTTGCACGATATGGGAATATTCTCAATGATGAGTTCCGACTCTCAGGCAATGGGACGTGTAGGCGAAGTTATCACACGAACATGGCAGACCGCTGACAAAATGAAGAAACAACGTGGCGCACTCCCTGAGGACAGCCAGCGAAACGACAATTTCAGAATAAAACGCTACATTTCAAAATACACTATAAACCCTGCTATAACCCACGGTGTATCAGAATATGTAGGCTCAGTGGAAGTTGGCAAGGTGGCAGACCTCGTTCTTTGGAATCCTGCATTTTTCGGTGCAAAGCCTGACATGATAATAAAGGGCGGATTTATTTTCGCATCAAAAATGGGCGACGCAAACGCTTCTATCCCTACCCCTCAGCCTGTGTGTTACACAGAAATGTTCGGTGGTCACGGGCTTGCCCTTTCAAGCACCTGTATCACGTTCGTATCAAAATACGCCTACGAGGACGGCATAAAAAAGAAGCTTGGTCTTAAAAGGCAGGTGCTTCCTGTGAAGAACTGCCGAAACATCTCAAAGGCTGATATGGTATACAACAACGTCTGCGGTGATATAAGAGTAGACCCTGAGACCTACACTGTCACAGTTGACGGCGAAGTTATTACCTGCGAGCCTTTTGACGAGCTTGCATTGGCACAGCGTTACTTTATGTTCTAAAGCGAGGAAACAAAAATGATAGCAGAAAAAATATTAGGCAATCTCTCTGAAAGCACCCCTTCCGTAGAAGTAGACACAGTTGAGCTTGATTGGTTTGAAGCCGAGAAAAAGCGCATAAGAAAAACCACCGCAGGAGGACGTGACATAGGCATTGCCATTGACGAAAACCTAAAGGACGGGGATATCATCTATCTTGACGATAAGCTTTGCGTAGCAGTGAAGCTCACAAGCTGTCCCCTTATCAAGATAAACGTTCACACTATGCAGGAAATGGGCAGGCTTTGCTTTGAGATAGGCAACAGGCATTTGTCACTTAAAATATCCGACGACAACGTGCTTATCCCACATGACGAGCCTACAGAAAAGCACCTGAAAAACCTCGGCTTTGAGTGTGAGAACATCATAGGCAGATTTGACGATTTTATCGTCTGCAAAGCTCACGGACACTCACACAGCCACTCCCACGAGCATGGGGAACATCATCACCACGAACATTCACACTAAACGGAGCTGATAAAAATGACCGATACCGCAGGACTTATGCACATTCTGCAAATATGCGACAGCCTTTTCCCGGTGGGTGCGTTCACGCTTTCAAACGGGCTTGAAACCTACGTTCAGCATGATATCATCACTTCGCCAAAAGGGCTTGAAGAATATCTCCATTCTTACATCTCAGTGCTGCCCTACAATGAGCTTGGTGCGGCGGCAGCGGCATACAATGCTGACGAAAAGGAGCTTTGCCGTCTTGATGAGATATACTCTGCGGCGAAAACACCATTTGAGATACGAAGCGGCTCAGAAAAGGTCACAAGGCGTTTTTTCAAAATATGCAACAATGGTCAGGAAAGCTTCACAGGGCTTTATAAAAGCCTGACGGAGCAGGGCATATGCAAGGGACATCAGTGCATCGCCTATGGGCTTTATATGCGTGACAATGGCATCGAGCTTTCAGAGGGGCTTGCGGTATACGGCTATTCCATATGCTCCGCCATAGTCACAAACTGCGTGAAGCTTGTACCTCTTAGTCAGCTTGCAGGGCAGAAAATTCTCGGAGAGAGCTTTGAGCTTATATCCTCCGCTTCAGAAAAAGCCCTTTTCACTGATATAAACGATATCGGCATAAGCGGCGCAGGCTTTGACCTGCGTGCAATGCAGCACGAACGGCTGTATTCAAGACAGTATATGTCATAAGCTATGATTTATATAATATAATAAGGAGTACCAAAAATGAGCTATGTAAAAATAGGCGTAGGCGGACCTGTGGGATCGGGAAAAACCGCACTTATCGAACGCCTTACAAGAGAAATGTCAAAAGAATATTCCATATGCGTTGTAACAAACGATATCTACACCAAAGAGGACGCAGAATTTCTTACAAAAAACTCATGCCTGCCTGCTGACAGGATAGTTGGTGTTGAAACAGGCGGCTGTCCTCACACTGCCATAAGAGAAGACTGCTCAATGAACCTGGAAGCCGTTGACGAAATGGTGAAAAAGCACCCTGACACGCAGATCGTTTTCATTGAAAGCGGCGGCGACAATCTTTCCGCCACATTCTCCCCTGACCTTGCAGACGCTTCTATCTATGTTATCGACGTTGCACAGGGTGAAAAGATACCAAGAAAAGGCGGCCCTGGCGTGACACGTTCCGACCTGCTTGTTATCAACAAGACAGACCTTGCGCCACTTGTTGGAGCTTCCCTTGAAGTAATGGCTTCCGACTCAAAGCGCATGAGGGGCGACAGACCGTTTCTTTTCACAAATCTCATGAGCCGTGAGGGCGTTTCTCAGGTCATAGACTGGATAAAAAAATCAGTGCTTTTTGAGGATCTGAAATGAACGGCAGACTAAGCCTGTCAACAGCCTTTGACGGACAAAAAACCGTTACTGAGGACTTATTTTTCGCTCCCCCTTTCAAGGTGTATTCACCATTTTATGACCATAAAGGCTGGGCGAAATATATCTCAATGTGCGGCTCAGCAGGAGTATTGGCAGGTGACGAAAACGAGATAAAGCTTTTTGTGGGGGAAAACTGCAAGGTCATTTTCACAGATCAGGGCTATCAAAAGCTTTTCAACACAAACGGCGGCGTATCAAAACAGAGCATAAAGCTTGTTGTGCGCAAAAACGCAAGACTTTGCTATATGCCCCACCCTATAATGACTTTCACAGGCTGTGAGCATATCTCTATGGGCAAGGTGAACATCACAGAAAGCTCTGAGCTTATTTTCTCTGAGATATACTGCTGTGGCAGAACTGCAATGGGGGAGGAGTTCGGCTTGAAGCGCTTTCGCTCACGCACCGAGATAGCAATTGACGGCAGAGCGGATTTTATCGACAACACTCTTATCGACCCCGCCGCACTGCCCATACGGCAAAAAGGCTTTTTCGAGGGCTTCACCCACACGGGATTTATGTATATCTACACCCCTGACAAGACAATGCTGGAAAGCATTTACCAAGCCGACTATACAGGCGACCCTGACAGCGCACAGCTTTGCGCCACTCACACGGAACGTGGCATAGCCATAAGAGCCTTGGGACATTCGGGAGAAGAGATTTTTGACGCTTTTCAGAACATTGCAGAAAAAATTCGCACATAAAAACAGCGTATAAAATATTGTTAAACTTTTTATAAATGATAAACAAAACCAGTGAAAGCCTGCTGTGGGCTTACACTGGTTTTGTTATTTCTCACATCTCACAAGAGCCACGATCTCCCCCTTGTCAACCAAAACAAAATATGCTATAATATAAGGGATTGTAACCTACAACCATATTAAAATACAGATATATACAGATAACGAAAGGATTAGCTATGGATACTTCCGCACTTCTTTGGTATAAGACCCCTGCAGACGATTGGAACAAAGCACTGCCCCTTGGAAACGGCAGGATAGGCGCAATGGTGTTCTCTCAGCCACTTGAAGAGAGGATTCAGCTCAATGAGGACTCCGTCTGGTCGGGCGGCTTCCGTGAAAGAAATAATAAGTCCGCACTGCCTAATCTCGAAAAAGTGAGAAAACTGCTTTTTGAGGAGAAAATAAACGAGGCTGAAAAAATAATCTATGACGCTTTCTGCGGCACGCCTGTAAATCAAAGGCACTATATGCCCCTTGGCGACATGAACGTTATACATTATAAAGAGAGCGAATGTGACTTCAAGAGCAGAAGCCTTGACCTTAACACCGCTGTCTGCACCACAGAATATGCCATAAACGGCGTTGACTACACAAGAGAAGTGTTTATCTCACAGCCCGATCAGGTGCTTGTTATGCACATAACGGCTTCCGAGAAAAAAGCGATAAGCGTCCGTGTACGCATTGACGGCAGAGATGATTATTTTGACGACAACTCCCCTGTGCATGACAACGATATCCTCTTTTACGGTGGATGTGGTTCAGAGAACGGCATAAACTTTGCCGCTTATATAAAGGTACTCCACAAGGGCGGAAAGGTCTACCCATATGGAAGCTTCATAACCTGTGAGGACTGCGACGAGGTGACTATCCTCCTTGGCGCACAGACAAGCTACCGCTGTGAAGATTACAAGGGACAGGCTGTCTTTGACGTTGAAAGAGCCGAGGAAAAAACCTATGCACAGCTTAAAGCTGACCATATCGCAGACTACAAGTCATACTATGACCGTGCGAATATCTCCCTTTGCGACAACAGCTCAGGTAATTCCACACTGCCTACAGACGAAAGACTTGCACTTGTGAAAGAGGGCAATCCCGACAACAAGCTTATTGAAATGTATCACAATTTCGGCAGATATCTTCTTATTGCAGCCAGCCGAGAAAAGACCCTGCCTACAAATCTCCAAGGCATTTGGAACAAGGATATGTGGCCTGCTTGGGGCTGTAAATTCACTATCAATATCAATACCGAAATGAACTATTGGTGTGCAGAGAACTGTAATCTCTCAGAGCTTCATATGCCTCTTATCGACCATATCGAGAAGCTCCGTCCAAACGGCAGAAAGACCGCAAGGAATATGTATGGCTGCCGTGGCTTTGTCTGTCACCATAACACCGACATATGGGGCGACACCGCACCGCAGGACTTGTGGATACCCGGAACACAATGGCCAATGGGTGCGGCATGGCTCTGCCTGCACATATGGGAGCATTATCTCTATGTTCAGGACAGAGAGTTTCTCAGCGAGAAATATGACACCCTGAAAGAAGCGGCAGAATTTTTCCTCGACTTCCTTATCGAGGACAAAAAAGGCAGACTTGTTACCTGCCCGTCAGTTTCCCCTGAGAATACTTATCTCACAGCTTCAGGCTCAAAAGGCTCTATCTGCATAGGTCCGTCTATGGACAGCCAGATAATCTATGAGCTTTTCACTGCCGTTGCGGAAGCTTCAAAAATACTTGAAACTGACGGAGGTTTCAGAAAGAAAGTCCTTGAAGCCAGAGACAGACTTCCTGCACCTGAGATAGGCAAATACGGTCAGATAATGGAATGGGCAGAGGACTATGACGAGGTAGAGCCTGGTCACAGGCACATCTCACAGCTTTTCGCACTCTATCCTGCTGACATCATAACAATGCGAAAGACCCCTGAGCTTGCCAAAGCCGCAAGGGCTACCCTTGAAAGACGTCTGTCACACGGTGGCGGACACACAGGCTGGTCGAGGGCATGGATAATAAACCACTGGGCAAGACTTTTTGACGGCGAAAAAGTGTACGAAAATGTTATAGCACTTCTTTCAAACTCCACAAGCGAGAATATGTTCGATATGCACCCTCCTTTCCAGATAGACGGAAACTTCGGTGGCACAGCTGGTATCACGGAGGCACTTTTGCAAAGCGAGAACGGCGAGATAATTCTCCTGCCTGCACTGCCGAAAGAATGGTCGGAGGGCAGCTTTAAAGGACTTTGTGCAAGAGGCGGCTTTGTTATCGACCTTGAGTGGAAAGACTCAAAGATAACAGCCTGCCACATTCACTCAAAGTGCGGAAAGAAGTGCAGGATAGTGTGTGACAGTGTAAAGGTACACACTGCAAGCAGCGAGGTACAGACCTTGTACACAGACGGCGCAGCAGAGTTTGACACGGAAACAGGTAAAACATACACGCTCACATTCTGAGCAAAAGACAAAATTTGAGAGGATATTGAAATGAGACATTATCGGATAATGGCAGCGGCTGTTGCAGCAATTTGCACGCTGTCAGGCTGCGGAGTGCAGATAGGCAGAAACGAGAGCATGACCGCCCCCGAAAAAACATCTGTTGTAACCACAACAAAGAAACAGACAAACGATGACAGCAAGGCTGACGAGCAGGCTTTAAAAAGCTATGAAGAAACAAAGATAGTGGCAAACGCCATACCTTATGTGAAGTTTTCAAAAAGCGTTGAAGCCGAAACAGGCGCAGTTTCAGGCAAGGCGAAAGTAAAAAGCGACCGCAAGGGCTACAAGGGCAAGGGTTATGTGACAAACATTTCCACTGAGGAAGATTGGTCAAGAGAGATCGAGCTTACCGACTCACAGTATTATGACCTTACCATAACAGTGGCTTCCGATGTGCCGTGTGTGAACGGCATAGCTGTGAACGGCAAAAAACTTCAGGATTTCTCAGCCAGCGGCTCGGGCAAGTTTGAAAAGGTGACTTTCAAGAACATCTACATAGAAAAAGGCAAGACGGCAATATCCGTTATCCCTGTGGACGGCGGACTTGACGTTGACTGCCTGACCCTCACCGCAAGCGAGGATATATCAAAACTTGACCTTACTATATCAAAGCCTGCTCTTTCAAACAAAGACTCCGACTACAACGCAAAAGC
Organism: Ruminococcus sp. N15.MGS-57; assembly: GCF_000980385.1. Taxonomy (NCBI): domain Bacteria; kingdom Bacillati; phylum Bacillota; class Clostridia; order Eubacteriales; family Oscillospiraceae; genus Ruminococcus; species Ruminococcus sp. N15.MGS-57. The sequence goes on along the minus strand of NZ_LARF01000022.1, from coordinate 2,592 downwards.
GCTTTATCAGTATCTTTGCGAAAGCTACGGCAAGCAGGTGCTTTTGGGTCAGCATGACACCATCGGCACATCTGCTGAAACAGACATGATATACAAAACCACAGGAAAATACCCTGCAATACGTTTTGGCGACCTTATGCTTGCCACTGAAAAGGACAGCATTACCACCGACACCGAAATGAACATCGCCATGGATTGGGCTTCAAAGGACGGCATAGTGGGCTATATGTGGCACTGGGCTGCCCCTGACGACAAGCGTGAATATTATGCCGACCAGACGGATTTTGACATCAAAAAGGCAGTTACAAAGGAAAATATCGCAGAACTAAGCCTTGAGGATATCAAAAAGCTTCAAAAGGACGGCAAGGTAAGCAAAGAATGTGTTGCTGTCGTTCAGGATATCGACACCGTATCTGAGAAACTCTCCACCCTCCGTGATGAGGGAATAGCAGTGCTTTGGCGACCGCTCCACGAGGCCAGCAACGGCGATTTCTGGTGGGGCAATGACAAGGAAGCCTACAAATGGCTTTGGAAGCTTATGTACGAGCGTCAGACGAAATACCACAAGCTGAACAATCTCATATGGGTATGGTCAGCACAGAATGCCGATTGGTATGTGGGCGACGAATACTGCGACGTGCTTTCCTGCGATGTTTATGACGACGGCAATAAGGACGCACAGGTTAACATAATGCTTTTCCTGCAAAGCATATCAAAGAACAAGCCTATCGCAATGAGCGAATGTGGAAGCTTCCCTGACATACAGAGCATTGCAGACGAAAAAGCCATGTGGGCGTTCATAGGTCAATGGGGCGGAAATTATCTTATGACCGATGACGGCAAGCTTGCTGAAGAAAACAACACCGCCGCCGAGCTTATCAAGACGTATAACAACAATCTCACTCTAACAAGGGATAAGCTCCCCGACTTCACCCACCTTGCAAGTTCCATAAAGGACACGGAAGAAAAATCCGCTGAGAGCAAAAAGAATGATAGCTCAAAGGCTGACAGCAAGACGAAGAAAGAAAATACTTCTAAAGCAGAATAGAAAAAGACCGCTGAGAACTCTCTCAGCGGCATTTTTATACCCTATTTATCTTTCAGCGCCTCAGAAAGCGTCCGCCAGCCGAGCATTGCGCATTTTACTCTCGCAGGCATATGGGAAATATCCCTGAGTGCAGAAGCTTCTTCAAGGCTGTCTATCTCTTCGTCAGACGCCTCGCCCCTTATCATTCTCATGAAAATATCCGCATATTCCAAAGCCTTTTCCTTGCTCTGACCTATTATCATCCCAAGCATTATATCCGTTGAAGCCTGAGATATTGCACAGCCGTCACCAACAAAAGCCCCGTCCGTAATGATATCCCCGTCAGTTTTCAGCTTTAACTGTATCTCGTCGCCACAGCTTGGATTTACCCCGTCCAGCACAATGTCTGCGTCCTCTATATCATGCTTGAAATCAGGGTGCATATTGTGCTCCGTTAGTATCTCATTGTAAAAATTTCTATTTTCCATAACCCATTCGCTCCCTAACAGTTGAAAGACTGTCTAAAAATCTGTCTGCGTCCTCTTTGGTATTGTAAAAAGCAAAGCTTGCCCTCACTGTTGAACGATAGCCAAGGTATTCAAGCAGCGGCTGTGCGCAGTGATGACCTGCCCTGATTGCAATGCCGTCTGCCGCAAGTATCTCGCTCACGTCATGTGGGTGAACATTGTCCACAGTAAAAGTCAAAATACCATTATGCTCCTCAGCTTTCTCCGAACCAAGTATATTTATGTGAGCAATCTCTTTCATTTTCTCAAAGGCATACGCCGAAACTTCAAGCTCTCTCTTGTGTATTTCCTCAAAGCCCACGCTTTTCACATAGTCTATAGCCGATTTCAGTCCCACTGCACCTGCCGCATTGACAGTGCCAGCCTCAAACTTATGGGGCAGTTCAGCATACACCGCCGAAGTCCTTGACACCGACTCTATCATCTCGCCGCCTGTGAGAAACGGCGGCATTTTTTCGAGCAACTCACGCCTGCCGTAAAGCACGCCTATGCCCATAGGTCCATAAAGCTTGTGCCCTGAAAACGCAAAGAAATCCACCCCAAGCTTTTTCACGTCCACCGCAATATGCGGCGTGCTCTGTGCACCATCTGCCACCATAACAGCGTTCTTGCGGTGTGCAATTTCTGCAAGCTTTTCTATAGGATATTCTCTGCCAAGCACATTTGAAAGCTGCGTAACAGCCACTATCTTGGTGCGGTCTGTTATAAGTTCCTCAGCCTTGTTAAGGTCAAGACTGCCGTCCTTTTCACATTCAAGGAATTTAAGCTCCGCACCCGTCTGCCTGCAAACCATTTGCCACGGCAAAAGGTCGCTGTGGTGTTCCATTATGGAAACCACCACCTCGTCGCCCTTTTTCAAATTGGAAAGCCCATAGCTGTATGCCACAAGATTTATGCTCTCTGTGGTGTTGCGTGTAAAAATTATCTCCTGCACAGACTTCGCACCGATAAAGTCACGCACTGCCTTTCGTGCATTCTCATAATCCTCCGTTGCCTGAACGCTCAGCTCATAAATTCCACGGAGAGGGTTTGCATTGT
>NZ_LARF01000021.1:0-34116 GCF_000980385.1 Ruminococcus sp. N15.MGS-57 | reverse complement strand
GCTTTTTGGCAAGATCGCAGCCTTTTTTCTTGGGGACTTTTTTTACAGCCCCTTTGTAACAAAACCTTATCCGTCACTTTATGACCTTAGCGCATATCTTTTCGTAATTATCTATCTTATAGTTGAGTCTGTCAATAGTCGCAGCTATCTCAGCCTGCTTTTCAAGGAGATCTTTTCTCTGCTCGATAAGCAGATTTTTTCTTGCCTCGATAGTGCTGTCGCCCTGCTGATACAAAGCAACATACTCGATAAGGGCTTCTATTTGCAGACCTGCGCCTCTCATGCACTTTATGAACTCTATCCAATTGCATGAACTTTCATCATAGTCCCTAAGACCGCTTCTCGTTCTCGGCACAGGCGGAATAAGTCCTATACGCTCATAGTATCTCAGTGTATCGGGTGTAAGCCCATATTTCTCACTAACTTCAGAAATAGTCATAGCTTTCTCCTTTTAACAACACCACATGGGTTTATGTGATACTGCCTATTGATTTTTCAATTACATTTTACCACCTGGAGTTAACTCCAAGTCAAGACCTTTTCTATAAAATCGTCGATATGCACAAATCGTCATGCAAAATTTGTTATCACCGGCAAAAGCTTAACGCTAGTCCGACACATTAAGAAAATCTTATGAAACAGTTAAGCTAATACTCGTGCGAAAGCTTCTTTAGTATGGTATCATTGATACAGCAAAAGCAAAGGAGCGGTCATTATGACAAATAAAAACAAAAAGCATATCGTAATCGCCACTGCAATCATTATTTTGGTTGTGGCATTGCTTATATACAGATATTACATTCCTGATATGAAGCCCAAGAAGCAGTTCACTCCTGCATCAGTGGAATACACCTATGACGACAGCGTGACTTCATCTCAGCTTGCGGAGTATAATGCCCGGCAGGACTGGCAGCTCACATTGGTGAACAACGACACGCCTATATGTGAGAATTGCTCAGTGATACTCACCGCCCTTGACAATGGTCATGCAGTGGACTGCCGCATTTACCCACAGCTTCAGAAAATGTTTGATGACGCACGCTCGCAGGGGATATATCCAACTATCACATCATCGTTCCGCACCGCAAAGGATCAGCAGGACATACTTGAGAGCAAATATGAACACTATCAGAAAATAGGCTACAGCGACAAAAAGGCGAAAGCCTATGCGGAAGAATGGGTGGCGATGCCCGGCACAAGCGAACACGAGCTTGGTTTGTGCGTCGATATCGCAAGCGGTGACAGCAGAGTTACAAATCAGGAAGTATGGGATTGGCTCGCCAAAAACAGCTACAAATATGGCTTTATAGAGCGTTACACAGCCGAAAAGCAGGATATTACCGGCATTATCCCAGAAGAATGGCACTACAGATATGTTGGCGAAAAGGCGGCAAAGGAAATGTATAAAAATGGCCTCTGCCTTGAAGAATATTTACAGAATGTGTCATAAAAAATGCGGGTGGCCAACGTTTGACCCTACGCAAAACAGCGTATATACATCATTTGTAGGGGCTGGCGTCCTCGACAGCTCACTTATCAAAGTTTTTTTACATTCACAGCACTGTATCACCCACCGATACAGTGCTTTTATTTTGCAAACTGATTTTTGAGTATCCCAAGCATATCCTTTGCCTGCTGTTCAAGCTGCGACCTGAGATAATAGACACCGAAAGATATATCTTTCACGCCTTTTATTGGTATCGCTTTTAGCGGACCTTTGTAAGCGTCCCCTATGGCGGGGAAAATCATAAAACCCAGCCCCGCTTCCGCCATTGCAACTGCGCTTTCATAATCTCCACAGAATATTATCTTATCCACCTTGCCGTTCGCAAGTATCCTGTGCTGCAAGGCAAATATCTCGTCAGGACAGGTGTGGCGCTCTATAAAAATAGGTCTGCCTGAGATATCGTCCACATCAAGGCTATCCGCCTTTGCAAGGGGATGATCTTTCTGGCAAAGGCACATAAACTGACAGCGGCAAAGCTCCACATAGTCAAAAGGCTGTTTATGAGGACTTTTAAATGACAGAAGAAGCTGTATCTTCTGATCTTTGAGCTGATTGTCTATAGACTTGAACGGAGTAAGATCTATATACGGCAAAAGATCATCATAAAGCCTGGACATTTCTCTTAGGGCAGGAGTCAAAACGTTCAGCTCCGCCTGATTGTGACAGCCTATGCTTATCCTCACAGGTTCGTCCTCAGGCTTTTCTGACAGCCTGAATTTTGCTGAGCCTGCTATTTTAAGTATCTGCTCTGCGTCTGAAATAAACATTATACCCTCTCTTGTGAGCGAAACGCTCTTGCTCGTTCGCACGAAAAGCTTCACCCCTAGCTCGTCCTCCAAAGAACCTATCTGGTGGCTCACCGCAGGCTGAGTGATGCTCACAGATTCCGCCGCCTTGGAAAAGTTAAGATACTGCGCCACAGCCAAAAAGCACTCCAATTGTACAGTATTCACAAAAAACGCCCCTTTATGTTTGCTCATTTCCGCAAATTGTTTCGTTTGGTAAACAATTCTTAATAAAAATTAAATTTGATAGCAATCTATAAAATTCTTTTATTCATTATAACATATTTGTATTTTACATTCAAGTAAAAGTGTGATATTATTAATTAAAGCAAAATGTTAGGTGCAAAAATGTAAGGAGGCGAACAATTTGGCGGATAACAGAAAAAAGAACATTCTGCGGTATTCCAAATACATTCATCTGAAAATAGAATGCGAGATAAACACCATGCTCGCAGGCAAGGGTATAACCGCCGCTCAGAGCCATGTGCTTATGTACATAATGGAACATAATGGCGAGCCTGTTTTCTCAACGGCGATACACCACGATCTGAATATTTCCCGTGCGACGGTATCAGGGCTTATAAAAAAGCTCCGTGCAGGAGGATATCTATCCTATGAGGGCAGTGATGATGACGAGCGTCACAAGAAGATAATAGCAACCGAGAAAGCCTATACCCTACAGCAGGACATTTGCGACTGTCTTAAAAAGATAGAAACAATGGCTTTCCGTAATTTTACAGATCAGGAGCTTGACGAAATGGAACGGCTCCAGAAAAAAATGATAGACAATACAATATAAAAATAAGCGAGAGGAGGGATCTGGCTTGAAAGAAATACTAGCACAGATCAAACAGTACAAGAAGGACTCCATTCTGACCCCTGTCTTTACCGCACTTGAGGTCTTTATGGAAATGCTTCTGCCTTTTATAATGGCGAAGATAATCGACGACGGCATTGAAAAGGGCAACATGACAAACGTTTATATTTTCGGTGGCGTAATGGTAGTGGCGGCAATGGTCAGCCTGCTTTCTGGCTTTCTTGCAGGAAAATATGCGGCTTCGGCTTCATCAGGCTTTGCCTGCAATCTTCGTGAAGCTATCTACCGCAAGGTGCAGACCTATTCGTTCTCAAACATCGACAAATTCAGCACCGCAGGTCTTGTAACAAGAATGACAACTGACGTTACAAACGTTCAGAACGCATACCAAATGATAATCCGTATCGCAGTGAGAGCGCCGCTGATGCTCATCTGCTCAATGGCAATGTGCTTTGCAGTAAGCGGCTCAATGAGCACCATATTCCTTGCAGCTATCGTTCTTCTTGGCATAGTTCTTGGAATCATCGTTAAAAAGACGATGAAAGTTTTCACAGAGGCTTTCAAAAAGTATGACGACCTTAACGCAAGCATACAGGAAAACGTATCGGCTATCAGAGTTGTAAAGGCATATGTAAGAGAGGACTTCGAGCAGAAGAAATTCAAGAAAGCCTCAGGCAATCTCTATAAGATGTTCGTAAAGGCTGAGAGCCTTATCGCACTGAACAGCCCTGTTATGATGTTCGTTATCTACTCCTGCATAATGCTCATAAGCTGGCTTGGCGCAAAGAATGTTGTTGCAGGCACTATGAAAACAGGCGAGCTTTCATCTGTTTTTACATATGTTATCTCCGCCATGATGTCACTTATGATGCTCTCTACGATATTCGTTATGATATCAATGAGTACAGCAAGTATCAGACGTATCTCAGAGATACTCAAGGAAACACCTGATCTTCACAACGGTGAGAACCCAGCAAAGGATATGAAAGACGGCTCTGTTGACTTCAACAATGTAAGCTTCTCATACAAGCATGGAAGCGGAAAAATGGTGCTTAACAATATCGACCTGCACATCAAGTCTGGCGAAACTATCGGCATCATAGGTTCAACAGGCTGCGGAAAAACAAGCCTTGTAAATCTTATCAGCCGTCTTTATGACGTTGACGAAGGTTCTGTATGCGTTGGCGGCAAGGACGTAAGAGATTACGATATGGAATATCTTAGAGATCAGGTTTCTGTAGTATTGCAGAAAAACGTGCTTTTCTCAGGCACTATCCTTGACAACCTACGCTGGGGCAGCGAAAACGCCACAGACGCCGAGTGTATCGAAGCCTGTGAGGCTGCCTGCGCTGACGAGTTCATTGAACGCTTTCCTGAAAAGTATGAAACTTATATCGAACAGGGCGGCACAAACGTATCAGGCGGACAGAAGCAGCGACTTTGTATTGCAAGAGCGCTTCTGAAAAAGCCAAAGGTTCTTATCCTTGACGACTCCACAAGCGCAGTAGACACTGCAACAGACGCAAAGATAAGAGCGGCATTCGCAAAGTCTATCCCAGGCACAACAAAGTTCATTATCGCACAGAGGATCTCAAGCGTCCAGGACGCCGACAGGATAATAGTTCTTGACGGTGGCAGAGTAAACGGCTTTGACACACACGAAAAGCTTGTTGAAACAAACGAGATATACCGTGAGATATATGAATCTCAGGTAAAGGGCGGCGGAGATTTCGACGTTCAGTCAGCAGGAAAGGAGGAAGCTTAAATGCCTAAGCCAATGAATAAAGAAATGGGCGGCAAGCCTAAAATGTCAGGCGACCAGATGAAAGTCCTCGGCAGAGTAATGAAATATATGCTCAAAAACTATAAAATCTCATTTATAATAGTTGTGGCATGCATACTTATTCAGGCTGTCACCACACTTGCGGGAATGATGTTCATGCAGTCACTTGTTGATGACTACATCACACCGATGCTAAAGACCTCCAGCCATGATTTTTCACCACTTGCAAAGGCTCTCGGCGGTCTTGCAGTAGTATACGTTGTGGGCATTGCGGCTTCATACGCATACAACAGGATAATGGTAAACATCGGTCAGGGTACGCTGAGAAACATAAGAGATGATCTGTTTCTCAACATGGAAACACTTCCTATCAAGTATTTTGACACGCACCCGCACGGTGACATCATGTCAGTATACACAAATGACGTTGATACTCTCAGACAGTTTATCAGCCAGAGCATACCTCAGCTTATAAACTCTCTTGCAACACTTATATCCACCCTCGTTTCCATGATAGTCCTCAACATTCCTCTTACCATACTCTCTATCGCAATGGCATTTGTAATGGTAAAGGTGACCAACGATCTCGCTTCAAAGTCAGGAGCGCACTTTGCGGCTCAGCAGCGTGACCTTGGCGCAGTTGACGGCTTTATCGAAGAAATGCTTGACGGACAGAAAGTAGTAAAAGTGTTCTGTCACGAGGATAAAGCAATAGAAGACTTTGTAAAGATAAATGACAAGCTGAGAGTCAGCGCAAACGAAGCTAACAAGTACGCTAACATCATGATGCCGATAAACGCAAATATCGGAAACCTCAGCTATGTGCTTTGTGCCATTGTGGGAGCTATCCTTGCCATAAACGGCTATGCAGGTCTTACCCTCGGCACTATCGTAACATTTGTATCCCTTAACAAGAACTTCACACAGCCTATCACACAGATAAGCCAGCAAATGGCATTCGTTGTTCAGGCTACCGCAGGCGCAGGCAGAGTGTTTGACCTCCTCGACCAGAAGCCTGAAACAGACGAGGGCTATGTTGAGTTCGTTAATGCAAAATATAACCTGAACGGTGAGCTTGAAGAGTGCAAAGAGCGTACAGGCATATGGGCTTGGAAGCATCGTCATCAGGCTGACGGCACTGTTGACTACAAAAAAATGGAGGGCGAGGTCGTATTTGACGGTGTTGACTTCGGATATGATGACAGCAAGATCGTTCTTCATGACGTAAAGCTTTTTGCAAAGCCTGGTCAGAAGATAGCTTTTGTTGGCTCAACAGGCGCAGGAAAGACAACTATCACAAATCTTATCAACCGCTTTTATGACATTCAGGACGGCAAGATACGCTATGACGGAATAAACATTACAAAGATAAAGAAACCTGCTCTGAGAAAAACTCTCGGCATAGTTTTGCAGGACACACACCTTTTCACAGGCACAGTAATGGAAAATATCCGCTACGGCAACCTTGACGCCACCGACGAGGAATGTATGGCAGCCGCAAGACTTGCAAACGCAAACGGCTTTATAGAAAGACTTCCTGACGGCTACAACACTGTTCTCACAGGTGACGGCTCTAACCTTTCACAGGGTCAGCGTCAGCTCATAGCCATTGCAAGAGCGGCAGTCGGCGATCCTCCTGTTCTTATACTTGATGAGGCTACCTCCTCTATCGACACAAGAACAGAGAGTCTTGTACAGGCTGGTATGGACGCTCTCATGCAGGGCAGAACAACATTCGTTATCGCCCACAGACTTTCAACTGTCAGAAACTCAGACTGCATAATGGTACTTGAGCAGGGCAGGATAATCGAGCGTGGCACACATGACGAGCTTATTGCCAAAAAGGGCAAGTATTATCAGCTCTACACAGGAAACTTCGCAGAAGAAACAGCATAAAAGGGGCTATTCCGCCCAAAGAAAAACGCCACGGAGAGAATATCTCCGTGGCGTTTTTGTGCAATAAAAATGCGGCTGACAAAAGCCAACCGCAATAAATCTTATTCTTCTTCCTCTTCGTCCTCATCGAAATCTTCTTCATCGATGCCCATTGGACGAGGCATATCATCTGTCATAGGCTCATCTGCTCTTCTGAAATATGAGTCGAAATCAAAACGTCCCATGCAGATACGCTCCCAGTATGGTTTACCCGGCTCAAGCACCATAACATTATGCTCATGAACTTCGATAACATCATAGATCTTGCCGTATGAATCCTTTACCTGATCGCCCTTTACAACATTGGTCATTATATTCACCTTCCTTGTCATATCTTGAATTATACCACATTATAAGAGCCTTGTCAATCGGCTTGGAAAATTTTTTGCCCTAAATACTTACCTTCTTCACAGCCGACCACTTGCCGTACACTTTGGTCTTGCCAATTGTCTTATAATCCCTTGCCTTGACGTAATATGTCTTTTTGCTTTTAAGACCTTTTATTGTGCCTTTGTTCTTTGAGTTTCCGCTGAGCCACAAGGACTTGCTGTTCTTAAAGCCACTGTTGTCGGCATATAACACCTGATAGCCTGAATTTGAGCTGTGCTTTGCAAGAGTGACCGCTATCTTCTTTCCGCTCTTGTCGCCCTTGGCAGAAATGCTCTGTCCCTGTGGGTTTATCTTGAAAGTCTTTGTTATCTTACCTGTGTAGCTTCCCTTCCCTGTGACAGTCACCTTAGCAGTGCCTATGCCCTTGTTTGCGGAGTAGCTTACAGTATAGTCACTGTCCTTTTTGAGGGTGACATTTCCGTCCTTTACAGTGACAGCAGGCTTCAACGCCTTACCTGTCCACACCTGATCTGACACCTTGACAGACGCCTTCCCGACAGATCTTTTCGTTGCTGATCTTACCTTTATCTCATCGGAATATCTACCGTATACCCTCTTGCCTGACACAGTTTCATAACAGCGTACTTTGTAATAATAATCTGTGTTCGCCTTGAAAAATCCATCTGTAAACTTTCCTTTTGCAGTAGTCCCCACGGCAGAATATTTTCCCTTTGCGCCTGTTTTCCTGTATATCTCATAACCGCATTTGTTAGTTGATCTGCCAGAAAAGCTGATCTGTATATCCGTGTTATTCACAGAATTAACAGACAATCCTGATACTTTCGGCAGGCTGATAGAAGAATCAGCGCTCTTTGACACTGCCGCAGACTTTGAGCCGTTCACAGCGTTGTCTTTCAGCGAAGCCTTGCTGTGAGAGCTTACGCTTATGCCGCTTTTTCCTGAGCCACTTATGCTGTTTGAATTTACACTCACAGAACTGCTGTAATTTGACACGCAAATGCCGTTCTGCTTGCTGTTTGATATCTTATTTGAGCTTAGAGCCACACTGCCGCAGTGATCTGTAACAAGCACGCCATGCTTGCCTGCGCCAGAAACAGTGTTTGAAGCCGCCTTGCCAGAAGCGTTCTTGCTGAACACGATACCATGCCCCACGGCATTTTTAACTTTGTTGCCTGAGCACTCGCCCTTTGATCCGTTATAAATAAGAATGCCCGTGTCCCCCGCCTTTGAAATGCTGTTGGACTTTATCACAGCGGAAGAATTTGCAGCCACTGCTATACCATGCTTTTTCGCTGAATTTACGCTGTTTGAGCTTGCAATATTGTTCTCAGAGCCGTTGTAGATATTTATTCCGTTCATTCCAACGTTCTCTATGGTATTGTTCTCAAGGGTATTCCCTGAGCTGTCAGTAACGGAAGCACCGTTTCTGGCTGAGCCTGAAATATAGTTATCTGTTATCTTTATATTGTCGCACTCGTTGAGAGTAAGACCATTTTTATCCTTGTAATTAACACCGTCCTGCTTTGTAACGAGAATATTTGATTCGATACTGCAATTCTCAGCGTCATTAAGTGCGATAGTGGTTCCGTTGCTCTCGATTCGATTTTCAAGGATCTTTACTCCTGCCACTCTGAAATTATAGTCAGGGATAACACCATTGTCCTTGACCTCATACCCTGTCAGGCGTATGCCGCTTGTAATGCCATATTCGTCATCACCGCTTACAGAGATAGTGTTAGATGAAATAACAGAGTTTGCGTCGTCCTCAAAGCCGTCAACTGCTTCCTCCATAGACTTCACCACAGGGGGATTGAAATTGTTGTTAGGCAGGCTGGACATTGCCTTGAACTCTATACCGCTTGCGCAGTTTGTGATAGTGTTATTTGTTATGGTACAATTCTTATAATTGTACATTATCATTGCCACATCGTCGAGGTTCTCAAAAACGTTGCCCTCAATAAGGATATCTGTATAATAGATACCCAGAGTGGCGGAATGAGAACCAAGACCTCTGCAAATGCCTGAGAAAAGATTATTCTTTATGACCACATTTTCGCATGATGTATCGTCAAAAGGCGCATAGCCTGCAAAAACTCTGCTGTTGTTCATGCAATCAAGCTGAATGGCTTCTTTTTTCCTGTAGCCTGTATATCCTGTAAAAGTACAGCCCTCTATGGTGACGTCAGCCGCACCGCCTATCTCCATATGATGACCGTTCTCGTTATTTTTGACGTGCATATCTTTCAGAAGAATATTTCTGCAATGTGCAAATCTGATATTTGAAAAATCTGCGGTATTTGGCCACTGATCTGTGTTTCCGTTCCAAAGCCCACCCTCGACGATAACATTTTTAATGCCGTCATAGCCGCCGACACCATTATTATCACACCTGAGCATAGGTCCATAGGAAATGCACCTTTTTATCTCAACGCCCTCTTCACAGTATATCCAAGTACCGCTGTATACCACAAGTGCAGAAGAAATAAGATACGTTCCCTTTGGTATCACGACCTTTGTGAAAATGCCCTGTCCTGAATTTTCCTGTGCAGCGTCAAGTGCCTGCTGTATCTGCTTTTCGGTCATGGCGTTTCCTGTGTTGTCTGCACCGAAGTCATTAACCACGTTATAAGTGACGATTTCCATGCCGTCTGTATCAAAATACGCACCTGTCACAGCCGTATCTGCCGCTTCTGCCACCGATGTTATAGCCGTAGAGAAGCCCTCGGGAATCGCTGTGATAACGAGCAAGAGCGTTGTCAAAAGTGCCGCTATCCGTCTGAAAACGTTTTTTTCACTGATAATTCTGTTGCCTTTAATGTTCATTCTGCTGTGTTCTCCTTAAAGTTCGGCTATATTTTTCTTGCCGCTGACAATTATTCGTACAAATAGTATTATAAATCATTTATAAGTATCTGTCAACAAATACTAAACTTTTCGTGAACACTGCACAAATTTGGCTGTGTATTTTTGGCACAAAAAAAGCTCCCCTGACGTATAAACGTCAAGAGAGCCTTTAAAGCAAAATATTTTACTGCACTTCCACTTTTTCGCCCATGATAGACCTGATAGCGTGGACACGGCACACCTCTGCACACTTTCCGCAGTTTGTACACTTTTCATAGTCGATAACAGCGTGGTTGTTCTGCACTGTAACGGCACCTGACGGACAGTTTTTCTCGCACAGCTTACAGCCTATACAGCCGTTAGGACAAACAGACCTTGTCACTCTGCCCACATCTCTTGATGAACAGCAGATATCCACAGCCTGAGAGATCCTTCTCACTGCGATAAGACCATTTGGACAGGCTTTTGCGCAAAGCCCACAGCCCATGCACTTTGCTTTGTCGATAACGGCAATGCCGTCAACGATAGATATTGCCCCCTGAGAGCAGACCTTGATACAATCGCCGTAGCCTAAACAGCCGCTTGTGCAAAGCTTGCTTCCGTCATAAAACCTGTTGCACGCCACACAGCTCTGAATGCCGTCAAAATCGTATTTATGCGGTGTATGAGAGCAATCTCCCGAACAGCGCACAAAAGCCACCTGTGGCTCTGCTGCAGTCACTTCAACGCCCATTATCTCGGCTATCTTCTTTGCAGCAGCCTCGCCTCCAGGACGGCAAAGGTTACATTCCGCACCCTTGTTCACGATAGCATCGGCATAGTCTGCACAGCCTGAAAAGCCACAAGCACCACAGTTTGCCTGCGGAAGCGCTTCTGCGATAGCGTCAACACGCTCATCCACCTCAACGGCAAAAACTTTTGAAGCCACCGTCAGCAGAACGCCTGCCAATATGCCCAAAGCGGCAAATATAGCCAAAGGGATCAAATATTCCATATCATTCTCCTCTTTCAGAATTTCAGTTTTTGTTGTGTTTCATTATATTATTATCCATAAAATCAAGGGCCATCTTAATGCGGTTTTTGATATTAACGTCCGCTGTTCCCGAATCGTGATCGACCGCGGTTATGATGCTGTCTGGGTAGAGCTTTTTTATACGCTTTATTATACCTCTTGCACAGGTGTGGCTCACAAGGCAGCCAAACGGCAACAGCATCACAACACCTTTGCAGCCGTTCTTTAACGCTGAACACATTTCTGCACCGATAAGCCAGCCGTCCCCCATTGTTTCGCCAAGGCAGCCAAAGTTTTCACCGTAGCTTTTCAAGGATCTATAGTCTTCCATAGGCTCGAAACCGTTTTGTACAAGTGCAGAATTCATTTTGCACCAAAGCGTTTTCATATAGGCAATAAGGACTTTTGCTCCCACACCTGCCAAGGTTTTTCTTCCGTATATGTTATCATCATTTGTACAGGAATCGGCAAGGTACATTATGTATGGAACAAAGCCGCTCATATATATCTGACAACCGAGATCACGGAGGTATTTCTCCGTTTCGCCGTTGCCGAGAGCACAGAATTTTATGTAAAGCTCCCCTGTTACGGCGACCTTTTTGACCGATCTGCTTTTATCACAATTTATTGTAGCAAAGCTTTCGCATATCTTGCGGAATATGACGCACATTGAGATCGGATCGGCTGCTTTGCCATGTTCAAAGAACCGTGACAGCCTGCTGTTCCATAGGCGGACTTTATCAAGCGTTTCACCCTTTTTTAGTTCATAGGGTGAAAGCTCATTATAAAGATACAAAAGCAAGTCACTGTAATAGATCGCTGCACAAGCCGTCAGCACCATTTTAGGCGTTATGGAAAATCCGCTGTGTTTCTCAACGCCGCTGACATTAAGTGACACCACAGGAACATTTTGCAGACCGGCTTTCAAAAGAGCTTTTCGCAGCAGCATAATGTAATTGCACGCTCTGCACCCTCCTCCTGTTTGAGGCAGCAGCAGGGCTGTTTTTGCGGTGTCATATTTGCCGCTTTTCAATGCACATATGAACTGTCCTATTATGAGGTTGCAGGGAAAGCAGACATCATTATTTGAATATTCCCAGCCTGCGTTTATCATTTTTGACCGACTGTATTCGTTCACCCCGATAACGTCGCACTTATATCCGCCGCTAAGAAATGCATATTTAAGCAGCGGAAAGTGGAAGTCAAGCATTGATGGTATCAATATAGTGTGGGTCTTTTTCATCGGCTTTGTAAATTCAACCCTTGATCGTTTCATATCGATAAATTATTATCAGATTATTCCCGAAAAGCCCATAAAGCTTAGCGAAACGATAGACGCCGCAATGAGCGTTGCAGGTACGCCCTTGAAAGTTTCAGGAAAATCGCAGTTTTCTATCCTTGCTCTTACTCCGCTGAAAAGCAAGAGGGCAAGAGTAAACGCAAGTCCTGTTCCAAGTGCGTTTGTGAGGGACTGAAGAAAATTATAGCCGTTGTCTATGTTTCCGATAGTAACACCGAGAACTGCACAGTTGGTTGTGATAAGAGGCAGATAAACGCCCAGTGCCTTATAGAGAGGCGGCATCATCTTTTTCATGACTATCTCAACAAGCTGAACGAACATTGCTATAACAAGTATGAATGCCACTGTTTTTAGATACTCTATACCGAAATGCTCAAGAAGTCTGTATACAGGATATGTGATAGCTGTTGCGCATATCATAACGAATATTACCGCTGCGCCCATTCCCACAGATGATTTCATCTGCTTTGATACGCCAAGGAAAGGACATATTCCCATGAACTGAGAAAGCACAACGTTATTTACGAACACACAGCCGATAAGTATAAGTATGTAGCTCATTTTTATGCCTCCTCACTCTCTGTTCTGCACTGACCCTTGCACAAAGCCGCATTCGGACAGCCTGAGCAGGAAATCTCCTTTGGCGGCTTCTTGTTCGCTATCTTGTTCACAAGTGCGATAAGACAGCCAAGCACGAAAAATCCGCCTGCCGGCATGATGAACACTGTCATAGGATCGTCGCACAGGAAAGGTATCTTGAAGCCGAACCATGAGCCTGTGCCAAGTATCTCTCTTATAGAACCCATTGTGAAAAGTGAAAGTGTAAATCCAAGACCCATTCCAAGTCCGTCAAGTATGGACGGGAATATCTTGTTCTTGCTGGCAAAAGCCTCCGCTCTGCCAAGGATAATACAGTTTACCGTGATAAGGGACAGGAATACGCCTAATGCACTGTAAAGCTCAGGTATATAGCCTTTCATAAGAAACTCGATAAGAGTAACGAAGCCTGCGATTATTACGATAAAACAAGGCAGTCTTACAGCCTTTGGGATAACGTTTTTCAAAAGGGATATAACAAAGTTTGAGCAGACAAGCACGAACGTTGTGGCAAGTCCCATGCCGATACCGTTTTTCGCCATTGTTGTGACCGCAAGCGTCGGACACATACCAAGAAGCGTAACAAGAGTCGGGTTTTGCTTTATGATACCCTTTGTAAATTCATACAGATTAGAATTTTTCTCAGCCATTGAGTATCTCCTCCTTATGCTCGTCAAAAAGCTTCACAGCCTTTTTGCACGCAGATTTCATTCCCTTTGAAGAATAGGTGGCAGCGGTAACATTGTCGATAGAATTTTCATCAGTGTCAACACCAAAGCCCTTTAGCTTTGAAAGAAAACTATCGTCCTGCACCTTTGTGCCAAGACCCGGAGTTTCGCCTATAGAGAGAAATTCTATCCCCTCGACAGTTCCCTCGCTGTTTATACCAATAAGCAGATGAAGTCCACCCTTTGAATAGCCGTCCTCAGTTATCTCGATAACGCATCTGCCGTTATCCTTGTCTGTGATAATGGAGTTCACGCCCTCTGTGTCGAACGTAACAGGCGTCTTGCTGTCACCCTCGCCGTCAAGCATTATCTCATAATCGCCCTTGCCGAATATCTCCTCACAGCCCTTTTTCATATCGTCTGTAAGAACACCTGTATTGTCAACATATGTGGCATTATAGGCAAGCACCAAAAGTCCGCTGACAACTATACATATTATAGTCAGCACCAATGGAGGCATTATTTTATCTTTCATTCAGACTTCGCCTCCTTCTTCTTTGATATAGCCCCTAAAGGCTTTGTTTTTGTTATCATGTCGATATATGGTGTAAGTATATTCATAAGCAGTATGGAGAATGAAACGCCCTCAGGATAAGAGCCGAAGAAACGAATCACACAAGTGATGATACCACAGCCGATACCGAATATCACCTTGCCTGTTTTTGTAACAGGAGTTGTAACATAGTCAGTTGCCATGAAGAATGCACCGAGCATTACGCCGCCTGCAAGTATCTGATAGATGCCGTCCTCGCCGCAAAGATATGAGAACACGAAAACTGTGCCGATAAATGCAAGAGGTGTATGTACTGAGATTATCTTCATCATTATAAGGTATATGCCGCCAATGAGCAATGCCGCCGCAGACACCTCGCCAAGACAGCCGCCTACTTTTCCAAGGAAAAGGTCGAGATAATCGGCAGGGGCGGAATGTGCCGCCGCAAGAGGTGTTGCACCTGTTACGATATTGTCAGGATCATAGAAAGGCACTACCCAATGGGTCATGTTGCCTGTGAAAGCAAGCATAAGAACTATTCTTCCCACGATAGCAGGGTTGGCAAAATTCTGTCCCAGACCGCCGAAAAGCTGCTTTACTATAACGATAGCAACGAATGTGCCGATAGCAGCCTGCCAATAAGGCATTGTCACAGGGAGATTGAACGCCAAAAGCATACCGGTCACAAGTGCCGAAACGTCCTTTGTGGAATCAGGTCTTTTCATTATAAGATTGCAAAGCCTTTCCCATATGAGTGCCGTTATCATGCAGAAGCCTGTGAGCATGAGCGCACGTCCGCCGAAAACATAGGCAGACATTGCAAGTGCAGGGCAAAGCGCCACAAGCACATGGGTCATCACCTTAGAGGTAGAAATATTATCCCTTATCTGAGGGGAAGGGCTGACAAGCATTTTTTCCATTTTTCTTACCTCCTTATGTTCTTATGAAAGCTTTTGCAAGCTGATTTTTCTCTGCAAGATCTCTCTTTGCAGGACAGACATATGAACACGAACCGCAGTTCATGCAAAGACCCACCTTGAGCTTCATAAGAGCTTCCTTATCACGCCTGTCATAAGCCTTTTCAAGCTCTGTAGGCATAAGATTCAGCGGACAAGCAGAGATACATCTTCCGCACTTTATACAGTTTGTCTGTGCGCACCTGTCCTCGATGCCCTTTTTCTTATCAGCCTTTTCACCAAATGCAAGAATGGCGTTTGTGGTCTTTGTCACAGGGGTGTCAAGCTCATAAAGGCACATTCCCATCATAGGACCGCCAAAAAGGGCTTTTCTAACCTTTTCTTTATCGCAGTCACCGAATTTCAGTATATCCTCCGCAGAAGTTCCTATAGGTACTTTCACATTGCATGGAGTAGATACCACGTCACCGTCAACAGTTATACGCTTTGATATGAGTGGCATACCTGTTTTGGAATACTCGCCGATAAAGCCTGCTGTGGTAACGTTCATTACGATAACGCCCTGATCTGACGGAAGCTGACCCTCGCCAACTACACGTCCCGTGGCGTTGAATATTATCACCTTTTCTGCACCCTGAGGATAGCATGACTTCAGCACCTTTACTTCGATACTTTCATCATCAGCCGACTTTTCACGCATAAGCTTTATAGCCTGTGGCTTGTTGTCCTCGATACCGATAACGACCTTTTTAAGCCTCAGCATATCACGCACGAGCTTTATTCCGCACATAACATCGTCAGCGTTCTCCATCATCTCACGGTAGTCGCTTGTTATATAAGGCTCACATTCGGCGGCGTTTATAACAAGGGTATCAACCTTGTATTTGTTCTCGTCAAAGTTGAGCTTTATGTGCGTCGGGAAGCCTGCACCGCCCATTCCGCAGCAGCCTGACTGCCTTACGGCTTCGCAAAGGCTCGCTTTGTCTGTTATAACAGGCGGCTTTACGTCAGGTGATACCTCCTGCTCTCCGTCGGTGTCGATCTCCACCATTTTGCACACCTTTCCGCCTGCTGTGAGCAGTTCGGATATCGCTGCCACTGTGCCTGACACAGACGAGTGAACAGGGCATGACATAAAAGCGTTGCTTTCGCCTATGACCTGTCCCACAAGCACTCTGTCACCCTTGGCAACTGTCGGCTCGCAAGGTGCTCCCATGTGCTGTGACATGGATATCTTCACTCTTGCAGGCAGCGGCATGGCGATAGTTTCGCTGTTTTCCGTCCCCTTTTTGTGGGAAAGAAAAATGCTGTTGAGTTTCATAATTTTCCCCCTTATCATACTTTATGACTATTCAAACCTGAATTTATCATCACTTATACTTATCCTGCTCTTTATACTGTCAGAGCAATAAACTATGCCATTTTCATTAATGGCAATAACTTCTATATCTTCATCACTGAGCCACCTGTCAAGCTCAACGCTTCCGCCAATAAAAATGCAGGTAGACAGAAAATCGGTTTCAATGCCGCTCTGCCCTATCACAGTGACTGAAACAAGGTCTGTTTCGCATGGATAGCCTGTTGTCAGGTCAAAAATATGGCTCCACTTTTTGCCCTGCGCTTCAAAATAACGCTCATATCCCCCGGAAGTGGAAACAGATCCACCGCCGCTTGTGAAGCTAAGGCAGGTGTTATCGTTATCAAAAGGGTCTGTGACCGCAACCTTGAAATCTGCTTTATCCGGCTTCTGTCCGTAAAGAAGCGTTGACGAGCCAAAGCTCACCACCGCACAATCGGCTTTTTCACTATCCAAAAGCTTTTTCACTTCGTCAAGGGCAAAGCCCTTTCCGTCACAGCCCACGTCTATCTGTGTGCCGTTTTCAAGGACACATTCGCTCCCCGAAAACTTTATATTCTCATATCCCACAGTGGAAAGAGCAGTCTGTATCTCACTTTGCTCAGGCACTCTCGGCTCATCGCCAGTAACGTTCCAAAGTTCCGTCACTGCCCCTGCAGAAATATCCGCTCCACCGTATTTTTTTGTAAGCTCTATACTCTTTTCTATAAGCTGTGCAGTTTCATCAGAAAGCTCAAGCCTGCCGCTCTCATTGAGCCGTGATATCTCCGAGCCTTCCTCATAAGGTGAATAAAGCTTTTCCAAAGCCTTTATCCTGTCCTTCACCGCCTCAGCGTCGCCGCCGTAAACAGCGGCTGTGCATGGGCAATCCATGGCGAAAAAAGTCGCCTCGTCAGGCTTTTTATCTAAGTGCATCATCACCGCTCCGCACACCATAAGAGCCGCCGCACACGCTACCGATACAAACAGCCGCCTTTCAGGCTTTTTCATTTTTATACCTCACTTGAAATTAGTTGAAAAGTGTGTTATAATATCCGAAGTATGATAACATCGGTATCAAAATTCTTATGTGCAAGCGAGCAAAATGTGTTCGCACTCTTTGATAAACGCCCTTAGTTCAGGATTTTTCCCCACTGAAACCTCGAGCCTGTTCACCTTTTTTCCTGCCATGCCAAGGATCCTGTCAAGGTCTTTAGGCTGAGCAGAAAGATATTTTACACAGCGTTCCATGGTTTCCTCAGTGTCAAGCTCAAAAAGCTTGTGGGAGTTGTGAGGATTTTCAGAGTAAAGCTTTCTCAAAAGCATATAGGTGCATATTTTCACCGCCATGTCCGTCTGAGTTTCAAGACCCTTTATGCCGCTGTCTTTTATAAGCTCCCTCAGCAGCTCGCTTCCCTCGTCCGGACAGCCTAACGCAGAGTTTTTTTCTCTGACCTTGACTAAACCGAACACATCTTCATAGGAAGCACCGTAAAGCTTTATAAGAGCAATGATGATATTGACGTTCTGCTTTTTGCCGTGTTCAACGGCTGATATGCAAGACTGGCTGGTGCCGACTGCTCTAGCCGCACAGCTTTGTGTATAACCGCTTTCTATCCTTGCGGCGGTAAGCTTCTCACCTATTCTGAGAGTCAGCTCATCTTTGCTGTCATTGCTCATGTAATATCTCCCATGTATAAAATCATATTGGTTTTTCAACCATTATTCTATTATACTATAAATTTATTTATTTGTAAATATAAAATCTATAAATTGACGTATTTAAGTAAAAAAAATTTGTGCAGGTTTTAAAGCACTTATCATAAAAGAAAAAGAAAGCAGGTATTTTAAATATGAAAGGCTACAGAATAGCATTTATCCGTCACGGAATGACGCAGGCAAATCTTGACGGACGTTATATCGGTACTACCGACTTGCCACTGTGCAGAGAGGGCGCTGACCAGCTTTATGAAAAGATAGAAAAGTATGATTACCCTTCGGTGCAGAAGGTCTACACCTCGCCTTTAAAAAGGTGCAAACAGACTATATCTATACTCCAGCCTAACAGGCTTGTGGCTGAGATGCCCGAGCTTCGTGAAATGGACTTCGGCAAGTTTGAGAACAAGACCGCTGATGAGCTTATGAACGACCCTGATTATGAGCAGTTCATAAAAGGAGGACTTGACAATCCTCCGCCGAACGGTGAATCAACAAGAGAGGTAATAAACCGCTGTTATGAAGCTCTGAACATCATCATTTCCGATATGATGTACGAGGGCCTTACAAATGTTGCGGTCTGCACCCACGGAGGTCTTATAATGAATATGCTGGCAGGCTTTGGCGTTCCGAAAAGGAAGCCTATGGACTACGCCTGCGATTTCGGCGAGGGCTTTGAAGTCATGGTGACAGCTTCCATGTGGCAGCGTTCAAACGCTTTCGAGGTAATAGGAACATATCCGCCAAAATATGAGGAAATGCCTGATTACACTGTTGAGGATTATTATACCGACTAAGAGGATAAGTAAACCGTAAAAACAGAAACGAGGGGGGAAAAGGCTTGACAAACAAAGAGATAAAACTATCGGCAAGAAAAAATATAAGCCAGAACATGGGAAACTGCGTATCGCTCACGGCATTTTTGTTTGCGGTATTTGTATTTCTTGGTCTGTGCGAGCTTGCCCTTTTTATGCTTTTCAAACGCATCGGCTGGGAGTACTTTTTCTCGTGGCAGGGAATAAAAGATCATGTTTCCGTAAGGCTATTCTGGTTTCTTGACCTCATTGTCATTATACCTTTTGCATCTTTTGAAATGTGGACTGTCCGCAGATTTTTTGTTGATATTGCAAGAGCAGACAGCTATGTGGGATCGAGGCAGTATATAAACTCACATTCTTATGTATATTATTCCCACACCATGTTTTCTTCCATTATAATTAATTCACTGAAATTATTTTCCGCAGTACCTTTCGCTATCTCATCCTACAGCGTGTATTATTGGGGCTGGGTATGCAAGCTCAGCGAGCTTACCTCCGCAGGTCTTCTTTGTTTCATGTTCTCACTCGGTCTGTCTGTTGTGTTTTTCGGACTTATGGTGCATTACTGGATATCCCTTGCCCTTGCGCCATATATAATGACTCTAAACCCACGCACCAACATTTTTGACGCCTGCGATCTTTCTGTAAGGCTCATGGACGGTCAGCATGGCAGATATATCTCGTTCCTGCTGAGCTTTGTTATGTATATCCCCGCACTTCTGTTAGTATATCCTGTTTTTATCATCTATCCATATTTCAGACTAAGCTATATAGTGTTTTTGCAGGATATAATGGGAAGCTACTGGCAGGACAAAATGCCGTCAATGATAAAGCGCTGGAGGAAATACAGCAAATGACTGTGACAATAACAAAAGAAGAAAATGAAAAAGCCCTTGAATGTGTACTGCGTTCAAGGGGCTTTTCAAAAAGGCTCATAACAAGGCTCAAACGCACTGAAAACGGCATGACAAGAAAGGGCGTCCTTATCCGCACTGTTGACCTTGTATATGAAAATGACATCATCATGATAAACGAGGGTGACGGTGAAGCTCTTGACCCTAATCCTGACCTGAAAGCTGATATCCTCTATGAGGACAGCGAGGTGGTGGTGTTCTCAAAGCCGCCTTTTATGCCCTGCCACCCGTCAATAAAACATCGTGACGATACGCTGGGAAATCTTTTTGCCGCACTTTATCCAAGCCTCGCTTTTAGACCTGTCAACCGCCTTGACCGCAACACGAGCGGCTGTGTGCTTGTGGCGAAAAGTCAGCGAAGCGCCGCAATGCTCCAAAAAAGCTTTGAAAAGACCTATGTTGGAATAATAAAAGACCTGCCCCACTGCGGCGGGCGTATCTGTGCGCCTATCGCAAGGGAGCAGGAAACTATAATAAAACGCTGTGTGAGGGCTGACGGACAATATTCCGCAACGGATTATCTTGTACGCAAAAGGCTGGGAGATCTTTCTCTTGTGGACTTCTTTCTTGAAACCGGCAGAACGCACCAAATAAGAGTACACTCGGCTTTTATGGGCTATCCTCTCCTGGGTGATGACCTTTATGGCGAGGCAAGCCCTCTTATAAGCCGTCAGGCTCTCCACTGCGAGAAAATGACTTTTCAAAGCCCCGAAAACGGCAGGATAGTGACTGTTGCTGCACCGCTTCCCGAGGATATGCTCTGTCTTATGACACCCGACAGGTGATATCCGTTTCAAGCTCCACCGAGCCTAGCACTTCATCAAGGCGGTCGGCATACTTCAGATAGCTTTGCGGATATTTGTGACGGAAAAGCCGCCACACATCAAAAATATCCGTCCTGTTCTCATACATGGCTTTGTTCCACACCCCTGTGATATTTTCTTCAAGGCGCTGTTTCACAAGTGCCGCCACCTTGTCTGAGCTTTTCTCGTCACGGATATCAAGAGAAGTGTGTGCAAGAACAGTGAGTTTCAATCTGCATACGAGCCTGCCGTTCTCGTTATCAAGCTTCAGGCTGTGGCTGTCAGAGGTTATCCTAACGTCCATGGGGCTTCCATTATATTCGATCATATCATAATACTGCTCTGCCTTTCCCGTGAGCCACAAACAGCCTGATGCGTCAGCGTGGGAAAGATAGCCATCAAGCACCGTACCTTTTCGTATAAGGGCGGTCTTTTTTATTTCCAAAAGCGGCTCCTGCTGTTCCGCTGACTTTTCCTCATGGCTCTCCGCAAAATCTCCCAGCGGTTGTTTGATAGAGATAACTGGCATAGCGATATACTGCGGTGATCTTATGCAGGAAAGCAGATCGATAAGGCGGCACTCCACCGTTATGCCGTTTTTCACACCCATTTTTATGACCTGTGTGAAGTTTTCTGAGGACATCGTTCCCCTTGTTAGCTGAACGTTCATAAGCTCCTCTGCGGTATTTTCCGCCAAGCAAAGCTCCACTCCAAGAAAAACATTTTTGTCCTTTATAGCAAAAGAGAACAGATCCTCCGGAGAGGAAAGATCTATATTTTTATTAAAGCATATTATTTGAAGATGGCCAAAAAAGATCTCCCTGCCTATCTGATACTGACAGCCCTCAATGGCATCTCGGATACTCCTGCCTTTGCAATTGACAGTCTGTATATTGGACTGGCTCACATCGAGAGGAGTGTCAGAACCCATACTCTGGGTCTTAAAGACCTGCAATGACACATTGTATTCCCCGTTTTCATAGTCAACGCCCATGGCGTGGCAAAGAACACGTTCCTCAATATCCACCTGCCTGCCGAAAGAAGAAAACAACAGCGTCACTGCTGCGATAAAAAGCACAACAACTACCTGTATCTTACGCTTTTTCATCAGATCTCGCCCCCTTTTTCACAAATATCAGGCATAGAAGCGGTATTACGCCTCCGAGAAATATGAGTGGGATAGGGCTGAGCCCTGCGTATGCGATGCTCTCCCACTTGTGAGGCAAAAGCCAAAAGAGCGTTGCCGCCGCAGGAATCGCCGCTGTTATTATCACGCCCGATCCAGAACCGAGCTTAGGAAAAACATATCTCAGGCATCTGCCTGAACAATGGAAATATACTCCCAGCTTATATACCGAGAGCATTACCCACACGCCCATAACAGCGGCGTCATAGCGTTCTATTATGGCAGTGCGTGAAAATGCCGCAAGTGCGAAGAATGGCAGTTTTGCAAGAAGAGTGTAATCTCCAAGTATCATTGTGATAAAGCCTAAGACTATTTCAACAAGGGCAAGCCTTGTGAGCAGAAAATACACAGACGTTTTTGCTGCATTGCCCTTTGTTGAGGGTAAAAGAAAAACTATCACTGCAAGATAAGAGCTTCTTGCAAGCTCGCTGACAGCAGAATGAAAAATGCCTTTTCCAACGTTTCTTTCCGCAAGGTGAAAATCAACGAATGTGAAATCTTCAAGAGAGCTTATAACAAGGATAGATGTCACAAAGAGAAAAAGTACAAAAAGCACTGTTCCCGTTTTTCCTATGACCCCAAGGCCTGACATTGCAACATATATCCCGCAGGCGACAACGCTGAGAACTATCATGAGCCGTGGTATATAATCAGAAAAATAATAATCCATAAAATAGGTGAAGGTGCCGATAACATAAAATGACACTGTAAGAAAATATGCAAGATACAATGTACAAACTCCCCTGCCTGCCCACTTTGAACGGCTCACCACAAGAGTGCATGGGTCATCATTAGGAAAACGCTTGTGGAAAGCCGCCATACCGCATATCATAACTATCTGAAAAACTGTAGACAGCACTGTTCCAAGCATAAGCTCCAAAGCGTTTGCGGTGCTTTCAGGGAGAAATGTCATCATTGAAAAGGCTCTTGTACAGATAAGCATTGCAAAAAACTGCATTGGCGTAAGCTTTTTCATTGGCTTCCCCCCTTTTCGTCAAGCTTGTATTCTTTAATGGTGCTGTGAGTTTTCTCATATGACCGAAAGCTCCGCCTTGAAATAACGTCCTTTATACCCTTTGAGAAAAATGGCGTAACAGGCGCGGTGTAAGATACTGCAAGGTCGTCCATGGAGTTTATATTTATCATCAAAAGCACAGTGCAAAGTGCAATGCCATAAAGTCCCGAGCCACCGCCCACCAGGATATACACTAGCCTTAATATAGCCGTCTGCTGATAAAGGCTCGGTATAACGAACGATGATGTTGTGGTTATCCCCACCACTATAAGCAGAGGGGCGGACACAAGTCCGCTTTTTACGGCAGCGTCGCCTATGATAAGACCGCCCACTATAGAAACAGTGCTTCCCACAGGCTTTGGAAGCCGCAAGCCTGCTTCTTTCATTATCTCAAATAGAAGCATTAGCACAAGCACCTCCACTGTCAACGGATAAGGCGTTGACTCCTCTGAAACTGCAAGATTCAGAAGAAGCTTCAATGTGAAGACCTCAGGGTGAAAGCTCGCCAGTGCAACATACAGACCCGGAAAAGCCACCGCTAGAAAGAACGCAATATATTTCAGCCACCGCATAAAGGTGACGTAAAAAGGCTTTTCCGCAAAATCGTCCATGGTCTGAAAATTTTCCGCAAAAAGCGAAGGACAAATAAGCACAAATGGCGTGCCGTCCACAAAAACACATATCCTGCCCTGATTTAGCCTTGTGCATATCATATCAGGCCTTTCGGAATAAGCCATTTGTGAAAACACTGACGAACCGAAGCCTTCGTCGATAAAAGGTTCGATATATCCGCTTGTGAGAACAGTGTCGAGCTTTATGCCTTTGAGCTGTTTTCTCAGCCTGTCCACAGCGTCTGAGCTTGCCCGGTCGCTCATGTAGACCATGCACACGTCGGTGGAAGAACGCTTTCCTATCTGCATCATCTCAAACCTCAGCGATGGTGTTTTCATTCGTCGGCGCACAAGAGAAATATTAGTTCTTATTGTTTCCGTAAAAGAATCCTGTGCGCACATTATAGTCTGCTCGCTTGCAGGCTCAGAAACCGACCGCTTGTCGTAACCTTGGATACCGTAAACAACAGCCTTTGAAAGCCCCTCCACAAATATGACCGCAAAGCCCGAAAACAAAAACTGTATGACGTCACCATAATTAAAGACCGTTTTTCTCTCGGCGGCAAGCAGGCTTTCTTTTGTCAGGAAGTCGAATACCTGCTCTGCATTGCCCTTTGACTTTTGTGCAGAAAGCTCCATTATAGGTCTGAAAATAAGCTCTGACATTGCGCTCGTTGAGATCATTCCCTCTATGGATACCAACGCACAGCTTACGGAGCATATCTTCACATTCATTATGTTAAGATCCATTGAATTGCCTGTTATGGTGCGAAGGGAAGTCATGGCGGCGTCAATGGTCTTATCTATCTCAGCGTTTTTGTAGTTTCTGAAATCGGGTGTATTCATTTTGTTTCTCCTACATGAAATTTTGTTGTATTTATTATCTGCGGCTGTTATCAGAATATTCTGCATTAAAGCTGCAAAAAATAGCTTTGACCATATTGGAGGAAAACAAAATGCTGATAGTTTTTTTCAGAGCCGTAATACTTTATATACTCATTGTCATAAGCATACGCCTTATGGGCAAAAGGCAGATAGGCGAATTACAGCCCTCGGAGCTTGTTATAACGCTTCTGCTTTCAAACATCGCCACCCTGCCTATCGAGGATATGACTATACCAATGTCAATGGGCATAGTGCCTATATTCACGCTGGTGTGCCTTGACGTTATACTCTCTCACTGCTCGCTTAAATTCAGAGGGCTTAGAAAGCTCATATGCGGCTCTCCGAAAATAGTCGTAACCCGTGGGATCATAGATCAAAAACAGCTCAAAGACCTGCGTTTTTCTGCAGACGATCTTTTGGAGTCCCTAAGAAGCATGGGTATATTCGATATAAACGAGGTACAGCTTGCGGTGGTGGAAACAACAGGCAAGATATCGGTCTATCAGAAAGCACAGTTTAGACCTGTGAACAATGGCGGAATGGGCATAAAAGGATCTCAGACCGACCCTCCACAGCTCGTTGTCGACAACGGAAGGATAATATACTCCGCCCTTGGTCTTATCGGCAAGGACGAAAAGTGGCTCATGAAAAAGCTAGGAGAAAAGGGTATGCCCCTGAAAGATGTTTACATCTGCACCGCTGACCCCTCAGGGCAGATAGTTGCCATAAGAAAAGACAAGGGCAAGAAAAAAGTATAAAGGAGCAATCACAATGAAAAGATTGACCGCCTGCATTATTATCCTCACTGTCATAGCCGCCATGTCAGTGTTCTCCGTATTTGCGGTAAAAAAAGAAAACGATAAGTTCATAAGCCTTGTGAACGCCGCTGAAAACAGCTACAGAAATGATGACAGCGACACAGCCCAACGGCTCGAAGAACTCGAAAATGCCTGGAATAAATATTATGTAAGAATATCATATATAGCACAATCCTGCACACTCGATGATATCTCCTATGCAGTGGCAAAGCTCCCAGCCCTATTGGAAAAGGGCTCTGAGGAATTTTTGTCAGAGTGCGAGAGCATACGCTCATGGACAGAGAAGATATACCACACTCAGTATCCTCATTTATATTCGGTTTTTTAATGTAGAAAAATTGTGTCTAAAACGTTATCAAAGTGTATGATTTTTTCTTGCGTTATTGTACAAATCTACAAAAATCATACAGAACAAGGCGGTTTCAACGAGTTTTTCTTGACTTTTCTTTCTGCTAATATTATACTTAGAATGTATGAATAGGATAAAAAATTTTATCCTATTTAGAAAAGAAGTATCAATGGAGGTATGAAATGAACACTATCAAGTTTTGTGCTAAGTGCGGAGCGCCAATAGGTCCAGAAGAAAAATTCTGTGGCGGCTGCGGTGCGTCTGTCGCCGAAATGGAAGCCGAAGCAGGCATTTCCACACAGCAGGCAGCACCTGCTCAGGCACCCGTTCAGCAGACTCAGCCTGTACAGCAGCAGGCTCCTCAGTATGACCAGCAGTATGCACAACCAGCAAACAACTACGCTCAGGCAGCAGCTCCTGCAGCTGCAAAGCCAAATCCTTTTGCTAAGCTTGGCGAATGGGTAAAGGGTCATAAGAAGATAACACTTATCGCTGCTGCAGCTCTTATCGTTGTTATCGTTGCGATCATCATTCTGTGCAACATTCTTAAATATCAGGTGATCGACGCAAAGGATCTTTTCAAGTTTGAATTTAAGGGCATTGACGGCTGTGGCTATGTTGAGGCAGAGCTTAACTGCTATGACAAGAGCTACTATTCAATGGCAGACGCTACAAGCGCTCTCGGCGACCTTGCTGACGAGACAGATCTTGACCTTGGCGATCTTGATGATCTTTCCGACTATGCAAGCTCATCTGACAAGTCATCAAAGGTAAGCAAGTATTTTGCACTTGACAAGAAAACTCTTACAAAAGCATTTAACAAAGCTGATGATTTTACAGAAGCTAAGAAGATGAGAAATGCCCTTCTCAAAACAAATAGCGATGGCGAGTATAAGCTGAAGATCACTTTTGATAAGAAAGCAAACAAGAATCTTAAAAACGGTGACAAGGTAAAATGCACCGTAAAGTACAACGAGGATTCTCTCAAGGACAAGAACATAAAGCTAAAGAACACTGAGTTTGAGGTAACTGTAAAGGATCTTAAAAATGGTGAGGAGATCGACTTCTTCAAGGGCGTTGAGGTCAAGTTCTCAGGCTTTGACGGCAACGGCTCTGCTGACGTTTCATATGACTCAGCATATCCATTTATCTACTATGATTATGACTACAAGTCAGATCTAAAAAACGGCGACAAGTACACTGTTACAGCTAACATAGACGTTTATGGCGCAGAAGAAAGCGGTGACATGACTTGGTTTGAATATGACGACAAGTATTATACATACAAGACAGCCGACGTTAAGGACGGCAAGGTAACAAAGGATTTCACTGTTGAGGGTCTTGAAAAAACTCAGGAGATCGACCCGTTCGAGGGACTTGAATTTGAATGCTCAGGCGGTGTTCCATTTGTTAAGCCTTACTCAGTAAAGAGCGAGTCTATCCCTGCTGCTCTTAAGGACAATGTTTCTTACTCAGTATCATGCGATGATTATATTGGCATCGGCGGCACATTCAAGGTAACTTGCAGCCCTTATTCCTCACTTGCAAGAAACGGTATCACACTTTCCGGCAAAACTGAAACAAACGATTGGGGTGACACTGTTTATGTTAAGGAAATAACAGTTGACGAAACATTCCCTGCATATGTAACAGCTGACAACGCCAAGGCTGCAATGGATAGCTATCAGTCACTTATCGACGACAAGATCGAAGACATGAGAAAGGATATAAAGGGTCATTACGCTCCATATCCTGCTGACTTTGACGGCAAGGTAACATCTATCGAGTCTTTTGATTACGTTGACACTTATGTTGCATTCACAAACAAGAAGAATTATGATTCTTGGGAAAACACAAATGCACTCTACAATCTTTACAAGATAACTGTAAAGACAGATAAGGAGAAAAAGGCAGTTTCATTCTATGCTTCGATCTACTGCTCAAATATCGTTGCAACAGGTGAAACATTTACTGAAGAGCCTTACTTCTCAACATCTTACTACAACAAAGAAGCAGATTTCAAGAAAAAGGTAATTGAAGCCGAGGGTTACACAACAACTAAGGCTGGTGCGGCTTCAAAGCCTGCAACTGACGATTCTTCATCGGCTGCAGCAAGCGAAGCAACAACTACGACCACAACAACAGCAAAGACCGATTCTTCTGTAGCAGAAACAACTACATCTGCAAAGGATAAGGCAACAACTACAACTCTCGTTCCATAAGAGTTAAATAGTGAGAAACACGCCGCGGAAATTTTCTGCGGCGTGTGTTTTTATGTCCTGACAACTCTTGAAAACCTTGTCAAAATGTGATATAATATTTGTTACGATAATAAAAAAACAGCTCCGAAGAACCGGAGCTGCTTTATGAAACGATCGTTATTTAAGGCACTGTGAACCATTTTCAAAAAGCACTTTGTTGAGCTTTGCCACATCATAGCCTTTGTTTATTGCGTCAATGAGTATGCAATCACGGGTGTTTTTAGGATAAAGCTGAGCTTCACCCGCAAGGGTCAGAAGTCGCTGAACGGTATCAACGTCAAGCTTCATAGCAAGTGCGATAGCGATTATCTTATCCTTGCTTGGAAGTCTTGCTCCTGCAAATATCTGATATCCATATATTTGATTTAGCTGGGATATTCTTATGACCTCTATCTTTGTCATCTTTTTCTTTTTCACAAGCTCACAAAGATAACGTGCAAAATCCTGTCTGTCAAGAGAATCCTTATTGTTGCTTAGAAAACTGTTGATATCATCGCTTCCATTTAGCTCCTCCATAAGCTGTGTTGTTTTTTTCATGTCACCAGTTCCTTCCTATAATAATTTATTTTTTACATTTTTACATTGGAGATGAGAAATATGTCACAAAAAAGCTTATATGATTTTGAAACAGAACAGATCGACAAAATGTTCGACTGCAAAAACTATCTATTTAAAAACAGCAAGCACGAAAAAGTCATTTTAGAGAGTGACACAGGTGTAAAAATGGTGCGGCACATTATCTATAAGCCTGCTGACGTTTCTGTATATCAAAGGCTCGCATTGATAAATAATCCATATCTTTGCCGTATCTACGAGATCTCCGAAAGCACTGAAGCGTATACTATCTATGAAGAATTCTGCGACGGCATGACTCTTACGGATTATGCAAACGGTGAAACACTAGCAGAACACGATGCCCTGAACATTACCTGCTCCATATGTCAGGGATTGTATGCTCTTCACAGCAGCGGCATCGTTCACCGTGATATAAAGCCTGATAATATTATAATATGTGACGACAATAATGTCAAGATTATAGATTTTGATATTTCTAAAATTTATAAATCTAATCAATGCTCTGACACCCAGACTTTAGGAACTGTAGGCTTTGCCGCACCTGAACAATTCGGTATGCAGCAATCTGACGCAAGAACAGATCTCTATTCTCTGGCAGTGCTTCTGAACGTTCTTTTGACAGGTGAACACCCGTCGGTCAAAATGTGCGAAAACAAGAAAATTCTGAAAGTCATAAAGAAATGCCTTTCTATCAATCCAGACGACAGATATAGCACTGCGGAAGAGCTGTACAATGTGCTTAATAAGATCAGGAGAAAACTAAAATATGAAAAAATGTCCTAATTGCGGAAGAATTCTTCATGATGATTCCATTTTCTGCTTTGGCTGCATGAGCGAAATAAACAAGAGGCAAGAAATAGTTCTCGCTACCCCCAAAAAAGTGTTTTTAAAAGCAAAAATAACCACACCAATAATCGCTGTGGCATTAGTATCCGCAACTGTTTTCGGGGTGTATACTTATAATAACAATAGTGATAAGACCACGGCTGTGAAAAAAAGCACACCTCGATCTACTGCCACTGTCACCACAAATACACCTGTGACAACTACTCTGCCTCCCGTCACCACTGTCATGACTACTACCACAAAAAAGCGTGAGCCTGACAAGGCTGCCCTTGCGTCAGATATTGCAGAAGGGGCGGCATTAGCAGAGTCAAAAGCCGCCGCAGTCACCACCACTACCACTACAGAAAAAGTGACTGAGCCTGTGACAGAGCCTGAGATACAGCAGGATATACCCCAGGAAAACACAGAAGATACTCAGCAGAACGAGCCTGTCGAGCCTGAATATTACTCCCCTGATGGTGCAAGTCAGATGACCCTTGACCTGCTCGATTATGTAAATCCTCTCCGTGAGAAATATGGTCTGAAACCACTCCGTGCAAGCGGACAGCTTGATGAATGTCTGCAAAAGAGCCTGTATCAAATGGACGACTACTGCCAAGGCATTGGCAACGTATACGAACATCTCTCTGAGGTCGGTCTGCCTAACAACAGCAAAATACGACAATTCACAGCAAACAACAGCTGTGTTTCAGACTATGACGAGGCATACACAGAGCTTTTTACTTGGTTAAAAAATAATGCAAGCTTCGGTCTCTCTTACGGTGACAATCTGATCAACGGCTTGGAAGATTACACATATCTTGGTGTTTGCTTTTTCCATGATGATATAGTTCAGGAAAGAAAAGACCATATGTGGAATGACCCAGATAATGGTGAATACGAATCTATGCCGCTATATCAATGCTATGTTTATGTTATGAAATAAGCCGACAATATCCGACTTGAATATTTTATGCGATTGTGATATAATAAAGGCAACACAAAACGTAAAAAACAAATTACAAAAAAGAGGATATTTATGAATAATCAGACTAATAACGAGAGTTTATCCCAAGGCACTAATAGCCAGCCTGACGAATACAGCGCTTATCGTGATGAAGAATACGAAAGAATGCGCATTGAAATGGAAAAACGCCGTGCCGAAAGGCGTGCAAGAGAACACAGGCGTGTTATGAAAAACCGTATCATTGCCATAGCAATTCTTTTGGTGATAATTTTTGTGATAGTGAAAGCCTGTGGTGGAAAGGCAGACAACAAGCCTGCTGCTGATTCATCATCACAGACCGAAAGCACAAAGCAGGCGGAAGCAAAAACCACCACCAAAAAGAAAACCTCCGACAACAGCAAAGCAGAAGAAACAAAGCATAAGATAGAGCAGTCAAACGGCATGACCTTTGTTGACGGCATTCTTATCGTGAACAAGACCTACTCCCTGCCATCTGATTACGCTCCGGGTGTGAGCACAGTGGCACAAAAAGCCTTTGACGAAATGGCAGCTGCAGCGGCTCAGGACGGCATAACACTCTTTGTAAATTCAAGCTATCGCTCATATCAGGATCAGGAATCTCTTTATAACTCCTATGCTGCAGAACGTGGCACAGAAGCCGCAGACGAGGTATCTTCCCGTCCGGGACATTCAGAACATCAGACTGGTCTGACCTTTGATGTTAACACCACCGAAGACAGCTTTGCAGGCACTCCTGAGGCAAACTGGCTGGCTGAACACTGTGCAGAGTACGGCTTTATTATCCGCTACCCTGAGGGCAAAGAGGATAAAACAGGATATGTGTATGAGCCGTGGCATATCCGCTATCTCGGCAAGGAAAAAGCCGAAGCTGTCACAAAGAGCGGTCTTTGCCTTGAAGAATATCTTGGTGTCACCTCTGATTACAAATATGCCGAAGATCAAAACTGTTCAAGCCTGAACACTTCCGACACTCAATCAAGTCAGGCGTACGGCTACACAGACGGCTATTATCAGTACAACACAAATTATGATTATCAATACTGATACAAACACAAAGCGGACAGCCACAGGAAAGTGGTTGTCCGCTATTCTTTACTTTATCATACGGGACGTCGAGAACGCCGTCCCCTACAGCCAAATATCCGTTACTTATTTTCTGAGCTTTCTGTGCTATCGGAGCTTTCCAAACTGCTGTCATCATAGTGGACAGGCTCAGTTGTAAGACCCTTATCTCCTGCCTCTATGGCTTTCTCAGTCATATCGTCAACTATGCGTTTGAAAACTTTGAACGCCTTATCATAATTCTCCTGCATAGTTTCCTTTGAGTCGCCCAAAGTCTTAACTGGCGTTCTCATTGAAAGGTGGATATCATTCGGCATATTCTCGAAGTTAAGCTCCTTTGCCATGATCTCCATGTTCCAGCTCATGCCCATATCATCAACATACTTGTTGTTCGGAAATTCCTTTGGCAACTCAGGAGTCATTATTGACTTGAACTCCTCGTCAGTGTTTGAGTCTGTTATAACAAGTATAGACTCGCCCCCCTGAAGCTGTGCCAAGAACTTAGTGCTGTTCACGTTCTGCTGCTGATAATCGTCGCTGTGAGAATTTAGCGGAATCATAATGACCTCAACATGGACATAACCATTGCCGTCAAGATCGTCCGTGTATTTTTCAAAGAACTCCTCCAGTTCCTCCTGACGTGTTTCCAAGCCGTTGTTTGCGATCATAAGCACTGTCAGGTCAGCCTTTTCACGCCTTGCAGCGTCAATAAAAATAAATGCCGCCACCGCTATGATAAATATTGTAAAGATTATCCATACCTTGTTGTGATAAAAGAAATTCTGCACCTTTTCAAAGCCGTGAAGCTCTCTTATCTGGTCATGCTCTTCCTTTATGGAAGACTCGCTTTCGTCAATAACTCCGCTTTTGAGCTTCATAAGCTCGATACGCTCCTGAGCAAGCCTGCGTTCACGTTCCTTTTCTTCCTGACGTTCACGCTCACGTCTTTCAGCTTCCGCCTGCTCTAAAACCTGCCTTTCACGCTCCTCAGCTTCACGCCTTTGCTGAGCCAGCGTGCGCTCATACTCTGCGTCATCAGCGTCCTCTAACAGACCCTGACCTTCCAGACTTTTGTCGAGCTTTGATATATTAATGTCCTTTTCGTCTTTTTTTGACATATCACTGCCGTCCTTTGCGAGATATTTTATATCATATTAGTATAAACCAATAATATTAACTCCGTATTAACAAAAAAGAGATAGCATTTTCATGAAAAATGTCTATATACAATTAAAGATAAATTGTGTATAATATACATAAATCAAATAAATTAAGTTGTGATAATAACAATTTAGTGAAAAGAGGAGAGATAGCAATGCTTGAAAAGATCATACAGAAAAACACAGAAAAATCAGAGATATCCGAACATCTAAAAGGGCTGAGAGAACAGCTCACCCTGCTTGAAAACAAAATAAAGACCGCAGGAGTGCCTGTTATAATCACATTTGACGGCTGGTCTGCCGCAGGAAAAGGCTCAATGATAGCAAAGCTCATACGCTCTCTTGACCCACGTTTTTACAAGGTGGTGTCATTTCGTGCACCGAATGAGCAGGAAAAACGTATGCCATGGCTGTGGCGTTATTGGCAAAGCCTGCCGAAGAAGGGTGAGTTTCTTATCCTTGACCGAAGCTGGTATCATGACACTGTGAACGCCTTTATGTATGGTGAGATAGACAAGGAAACAAGGGACACACGTCTTGAAGATATCTGCACCTTTGAAAGGCAGCTTACAGATGACGGATATGTTATCGTGAAAATTTTCCTGCACATTACCGAAGACGAGCAGAAAAAGCGTATCGAAAAGCTGGAGGACTCCTCTGTTACAAGCTGGCGAGTGGAAAGCCACGATATAAAGAACATGGAAAAGTACGATAAGTTTTTCCGCAGATATGACAAAATGCTTGAAAGCACAAACACGGCATTTGCTCCGTGGACTTGCGTTGGGGCAAATGAACGTGCCTCTGCTGAGCTTGAAGTGCTGACAGCGGTCACAAAGGCAGTAAGCACTGCAGTTTCCGCCAAGGAGAAGGGCGAACATTATATTCCCGAACCACAGTTCGACACCTGCGGATACAATTATCCTGAATATAAAACTATTGAAATGCCTGCTCTTGCAGAAGTGGATATGAACAAGTCCCTTGACGAAGCGGAATATGAGAAAAAGCTGAAAAAATATCAGGACAAGCTTTTCAAGCTGCAAAATCTCTGCTATCAGAAGAAGATACCTGTTATAATGTGCTATGAAGGCTGGGATGCAGCAGGAAAAGGCGGAAATATTAAGCGCATTGCGGCTGCCCTTGATCCAAGGGGCTATGAAGTTCACCCTATCGCTGCACCCGAACCGTCAGAGCTTGCAAGGCACTATCTATGGCGTTTCTGGACACGTCTTGAAAAGAATGGTCACTTTACTATCTTTGACCGCACATGGTATGGCAGAGTAATGGTCGAGCCTATCGAAAAGCTCACCCCCGAAGAACGTGTGAACATGGCTTATCGTGAGATAAACGAGTTTGAAAGCCAGCTTCATGATTGGGGCGCAGAGATAATAAAATTCTGGGTGAATGTAGATAAAGACGAACAGCTCCGCCGTTTTAACGAGCGTGAAAACACACCTGAAAAGCGTTGGAAGATAACCGATGAGGATTGGCGCAACCGTGAAAAGTGGGACACCTATGAGAAATATGTTGACCGCATGATAACACTTACCTCCACAGATATAGCACCATGGACGATACTTGAGGGCAACGATAAAAAATACGCCCGCATAAAAGCACTGAAAACTATTGTGAAACGCCTTGAAAAGCGTTTGGAAAAAGAAGATAAATAAAAAAAAGGGGCTGTAAAAAAAGTCCCCAAGAAAAAAGGCTGCGATCTTGCCAAAAAG
>NZ_LARF01000135.1:0-730 GCF_000980385.1 Ruminococcus sp. N15.MGS-57 | reverse complement strand
CCAGATTCAGTTAGTTTTGTCGGTTTCAATAAGCCTATTTCATCGTAATATCTAAGTGTCCGTATGCTTATTCCGGTTATATCCGACACATCTTTTACTGTTTTCATGTATCCTCCTTTCGTTTTAAGCGTAAACCCTTACGCCACGAGAGAGTCAAGATTAAATTTTGTTTTTTTCAAAAATATAATAAATAACTTATTTTATTATAGCATTGCTCAAATTATTTATATATCAAAATATAGGGGAGAAATCATGAAAGAATGTAATGCTGTCCCCCCTATTTAGGGACTTCCTGCATTGGAACTGTTGCTATTATTCGGTTAACCGACTAAAATAGAAATATAAATTAGATTAGGAGAGAACAAAATGTTTGAATATATGACAGTACAAGAAGCTGCAAAGAAATGGAATTTATCTGAACGCAGAGTGCAAAAATTGTGTGCAGAAAATCGGATTGCTGGTGTAGTCCATCTCAGTCGTATATGGCTTATTCCCCAAAATGCACATAAACCTGTAGATGGTCGTAAAAAAGAAAATAAAATTTTTCCGTCATTGTAACATTTCGCGGACATTTGCCTGTTATACTATCTGCAAAAAGCAAAGGAAGTGAGGATATGAAGCAGATTTTAATTGTCGAGGACGACAGTTTTTTGAATAAGATGTTAGACTATAACCTGACCGCAGACGGCTACGGCGTGACTTCTGCCCTAAATGCCAGAACCGCAGCCGA
>NZ_LARF01000086.1:0-2136 GCF_000980385.1 Ruminococcus sp. N15.MGS-57 | reverse complement strand
CGCACTTGCCCCCACTCACACACAAATCAAGAACCATAAAAAGGAGTATTACGATGAATAAATTCAAAAGAGTAGAGAGAATAATTGAAGGTAAAATTATCGAAATAGAAATCGGTCATAATACGTTGCAGTATGTTCTTACAAAAAGATTAACAGGAATGCGTTTTTTGGGTACAAAGAAACATAAACTAAAAATCAAAAATAGTATCAGGAGAGCCAATACTAAGAATTTAAAACACAAAGGTTTCTCCGATGAAGAAATTGAAAAGTTTTTAGATGAAATAGTTGTCTATAAATGGAGAATATTTACAGAAAGCAGCTTTAATAGATATCTTAAAGTAATAAAACGATTTTGTAAATATCTTGCTGCAAAATTTCAGACAAGTCACCTAACAATGTTCGAGGCTGAAAAATATATACAGGAGTACATTGATGTACGAGAAGCAAGGGGGTTATCAGCTGATACTCTCAACACTGATCTTTCTGCACTTTGTAAAGTTTTCGGAAGAAGGACAATTGAATTTAGACACCCTCCACGCCACGGAGCTCATTTAAAGAATGATCCGACAAAATACAATACTGAAACGGGTGAAACAACTCGTGATGTTGGATTGACCACAGGTTTAAGACGCCGTGAGCTTGGGCACTTAAAAGTCGATGATATAAAATTCATTGACTGCCAAACTGTCCACATTTTCAGTATCGGTAAGGGCGGTAAGCATAATCGTACTGTATTGAAAGGAATAGTCGCAGTGGCAAAGCTAAAAGAATATATTAGTCGTGCAGAGAAAATGAATAATGATTTCTTGTTGACAAAGGCAGAAGCTCACGTCCCAGATGGACTCCACTATTGCAGGGCTATGTGCGCACAGATTACATATAATGCCGTTTTGCAGGAAATGGAAAATGATCCTGCAAAGCGTGCAGAATACATTCAGAAAATCAAGGATGAGTTTAAACGCTGCGGTAGAAAACTCAAAGAGAATCTCGACAAACCTTATCGACTTCGAGGATATAACAGAGAAGCAGCATTATCAATCGGCAAGCCAATTGTCTACGATCGTGTTGCGGCGATGTATGTTAGCCTGTTCATACTCCACCACTTCCGTACAAATACTACAATTTTGCATTATTTAGTGAAATAGCGAGTCCCGCCAAATTTGTAAACATAGAACGGGTGTGTCGGCGTAGCAGAAATTGTTTCGCCATTTACACAAATATGAACAAGCTCGTCAAATACAAATCCAATACCCGGAAGCATTCCAAGCAGATCAAGAATATCATGCCCTGTAATATTCCCAATCCAATTTAAGAACGGACTTAGTCCGAACGGGTCGTTCAGGCTTATCGGATTGCCGTTGACATATGCGTACCTGTTCAAAGTCGGGGTATTGGCGATTGAACCCGTCATAACGTCCTGATTGATAAAACGCTTGATCTCAGGGTTGTAATACCTCGCCCTCATGTAGTACAGACCGTTGCTGTCCATAGCTACGCCGAGTTCGCCGTTATACAGGAACATTATACCACATTTGTTCTCAGAAAGCAACTCACCATAAGGTCCGTAATCAAAAGTTTCAACGATTTCTCAGTCGATATTTGTCACTGCCTCGGTGCTTCCGATATTGTTGAAGTGGTAAATTAAGTATTCATTACCGTTTTCCTGTGCGATCAGACCAATTCCGTAAATATAATAAGTTGTATCGCCCTCCTTTTCCGCCGTAAGAATACGTGTAAGCGAACTGCTGTTGCTGTCAACAACATACTCGGTCTTTGCTCCATTTTCCGTCTGAGAAATACGGTTGTTTTCAGCGTCGTATTCGTAGGAAATCCCCCCCGCCGAAACGAGTCTGTTGCGGCAGTCGTACTTCATATTGTCATGCTCACGTGTGATAGTGCCATTCTCATTTGACTAACACTTCTGCAACCTTTTTTTGAAAATGAATAGGATCTTGTAAACTAATTTCAATCATTAATTGTGAAATATTATTTACAGCATT
Organism: Ruminococcus sp. N15.MGS-57; assembly: GCF_000980385.1. NCBI lineage: Bacteria > Bacillati > Bacillota > Clostridia > Eubacteriales > Oscillospiraceae > Ruminococcus > Ruminococcus sp. N15.MGS-57. The sequence continues at coordinate 136 of NZ_LARF01000086.1, read as the reverse complement.
TTTATCGAACTCCATAAAAATATTTTTAAACATAATTCTCGAATATTCGTGATTCAAAATTCTATATAAAATTATCCTTGACCATTCAGGCGATATAGCAATTATATCATTTATTCCAAGAATAAGTTGCTCATAA
>NZ_LARF01000134.1:0-748 GCF_000980385.1 Ruminococcus sp. N15.MGS-57 | reverse complement strand
AAATGTCCGAGAATTGTTACAAGGACAAATATATTTATCATTTTACAGCTTTTTTATGTGTACTGCAATTTTATAAAAGAAAGGACAGCAGTATCATCAAATTGCTGTCCTTGCGGTTTATTATAGCTGGTAGTGTATAAGCGTGGGTTCATCATATTTGGTGTGGTATCTTTAACTATGGGAAACTCCCTGTTCCCAGTTGGAAACACGGCTGTTGCTGACACCGATTTTCTGTGCCAGTTCCTTTTGGCTGAAACCACTCATTTCCCGATATTTACGGATTCTTGCACCGATTTCGTATTTCATCAAATCACCTCTACCTTGATTGTACCACATGAATTCTGTTATGTCAACAAAGAAATCAAGAAAATCTGTATAGCCCGCTTGACTTCACAGATAATCTGTGGTAAAATGATAATAAATCCAGAATTTCTGGAAAGGAGTCTGTCTTATGAGAGTTTATGAGAAAGTTCGCACATACATGGCAAACAATGACTTAAAAGCAGCAAATGTCGCAAAGAAAGCAGGAATTTCCGCTAAGTCTTTTGATGCGATTCTGAACGGAAAACAAACGCTGTACCCGGAAGACCTGAGGGCGATTTGCTATGCTCTGAACGTAAAGCCTGAAAAGTTTATGTAAACGATCAAACGAGACAAGAGCGAAGGGTAAAAATTATGGTACTTGAATTTTTGAAGTATGCGTACTTCAATATGACAAAGGGTGATAGTATGAATGATATTTTAATCA
>NZ_LARF01000133.1:0-753 GCF_000980385.1 Ruminococcus sp. N15.MGS-57 | reverse complement strand
AAGAGACTAATCGGAATTTGTCGTTTTATTAATTTACATATATGCCTTTTACATTAAAAAGTGTTATTTTAGTTCCGCAACCGTTCGCAACCAAAGAAATATCGTGATAGTTGGTGGTAGCAACACGGTAATTCAGATAGAATAAAGCCAACAAAGAAAGGAGGTCATCCAAATGTTAGTAAACATCATTATGATTGTAGTCGGAATAGTTTTCTCATGTATCTTTGTCGGCTTGCTTATCCTTGTTATTCGTGCATTGCTTAAATATATCCGTACAGAGAAATGAAGCCAACAGCAACATTAGGAGGTGGTCAAATGAAAGTAACCGTATTTATGATAATCGTTGGAATAATTTTCTTATGTATCTTTGTTGGTTTGCTTACCCTTATTGTTCGTGCATTACTCAAATATATCCATTCAAAAGATGTACGGCAGGAAAAATCCGTAGTGAGGAAATCGTTGGGTGAAGCACTCAAAGTACACAGAACACAGTGCAAAATGACGCAGGAATTTGTTGCTGAAACGATTGGTGTTAGCAGGCAGGCTGTTTCAAAATGGGAAAATGGAGTTTCCCATAGTTAAAGATACCACACCAAATATGATGAACCCACGCTTATACACTACCAGCTATAATAAACCGCAAGGACAGCAATTTGATGATACTGCTGTCCTTTCTTTTATAAAATTGCAGTACACATAAAAAAGCTGTAAAATGATAAATATATTTGTCCTTGTAACAATTCTCGGACATTT
>NZ_LARF01000132.1:0-766 GCF_000980385.1 Ruminococcus sp. N15.MGS-57 | reverse complement strand
TAGACAAATGGGGCGATTGGCAAGCTGCACAGCATATAGCTAAGAAATATGATGACGACGGATATCTTCGCAAGAAGAAATAGCACAAACAAAAATAAGCTGCTACAGAAAAATCTGTGGCAGCTTATCCTATTTGAATAGTCCTAATTTTAACCTATCAATATCGGCTCCTGATATCTGTTTGTACGAATCCATACTTATTCAGTTTATGTCACCTTACTCCCACAATGACTCCCTTATCCATTTCGTGCACAGTATCGCACAGCACTGAAATGTCCTCCGCCGAGTGTGAGCAAATAAGGATAGTCTTGCCCTGCTGTTTGTATGAAAGCAGGTACTCACGCATTTCTTTTACGCCGTCCTTGTCAAGGCCATTGAAAGGCTCGTCAAGAATGAGTATCTTTGGGTTTTCCATGATAGCCTGTGCAAGTCCCAAACGCTGCCGCATACCTAGACTATATTTGCGGACGTGACGCTTGAGGTCGGGATCAAGTCCTACCTGTTTCATGCTGTTTCTTATCTCATCTTTGCCGATCTTGTTGTTCAGCCCCGCAAGAAGTTTGAGATTCTTGTAGCCCGAATAGTAAGGTATAAACCCCGGTGTTTCAATGATAATTCCCATATCTTTCGGAAAATCAACGTCCTTTCCGACCTTCTTGCCGTCAACGATAATCTCACCGCTCGTGGGCTTGATAAAACCACATATGCACTTCATAAGCATTGTTTTTCCACTGCCGTTTCGTCCGATAAGTCCGTGTATCTTGCC